>NZ_JBOEFX010000050.1:109637-121532 GCF_050633125.1 Lewinella sp. | reverse complement strand
GTGCAGGAAGGTGCGGAGTGCGAGGTGCGCTGAATACTTCCGAACTCAGACTTTCCACTTTGAAGTGCGAGCGTCACACCTTCTTCTTGGGCCGTGCTATGATTGAGACATACCTTAGTATTTGATTTTGACCTCGGAGAGGTCATAGATTGGTAGAACAATAATTTTTGGAATTAATACGACCTCGGAGGAGGTCGAACATAAATACCTAATTGGATGATTGAGTAAAAAATAAAAATGGTGGCGATATTGGCCGCCATAAATGACAGGAAAAAACTTCCCTAAACGCCTATTTGTAGCACACTCAATTCATTTCATTTACACAAACGACTTAACATTATGCCCACGCTAATCGGCCCCTTTCGTCAGCTTTTACCTTTGGACAATCTTCCTGAGCGGGGAGCGATTCGTGATGACCAGCTGGTGATCATTGAAGAAGGTGGCATACTGGTGGAAGGAGAAAAAGTAGCAGCAATCGGCCCTTTTGCCCAGTTGCGAGCAGACCATCCAGGTGCTATTGTAGACGAAACTACGGAAGACTTGGTAGCGATGCCTGGTCTGGTGGATGCCCACACTCACATCTGCTATGGAGGTAGCAGAGCGATGGACTTTGCGGCACGCAATGCAGGCATTTCCTATTTGGAGATTGCCAAAGCTGGCGGCGGGATATGGAGCACAGTACAGCACACTCGTGCCGCCAGCAAGGAACAGCTAACGGCCCTGACCCTGGAGCGACTTGATTACCTCTTGCAGCAAGGCATCACGACGGTAGAAGTAAAAAGTGGCTACGGCCTGTCCGTCAGCGAAGAATTGAAGCAACTGCGAGCGATACAAGCTGCAGGGCAGACCCACCAATCAGATGTGGTCTCTACCTGCTTGGCGGCACACATGCTGCCAAGGGATTTTGACGGTACAGCCGATGAATATTTGCAGACTATCCTCCGCGAACTTGTCCCTGTCATCAAGGCCGAAGGCCTGGCGGATCGATTTGATATTTTTATTGAACAGAGTGCTTTTACTACGTCTCAGGCCTTGGACTACCTACGCGCACTGAAGGCCGAAGGGTTTACACTGACGGTTCACGGTGATCAATTTACCGCTGGCGGATCGGAAGTAGCCGTAGCTGTAGGCGCACTAAGTGTGGATCACCTAGAGGTATCAGACACTACCGAAATTGAGCGCCTTGCCCAAAGCACAACCATACCAGTCGTACTACCAGGAGCTACCATTGGTTTGGGTTGCCCCTGGGCACCTGCCCGACGTTTACTGGACGCTGGCTGTGCCATGGCCATTGCTAGCGACTGGAACCCTGGGAGCGCTCCGCAGGGGAACCTATTGGTACAGGCTGCCATTTTAGCGGCCTTTGAAAAACTAAGTACTGCAGAAGTATTGGCAGGCATCACCCAACGTGCTGCTCGTGCCTTGGGGCTAAATGACAGAGGCGTATTGGCAGCTGGCTACTTGGCCGATATAGTCGCCTTTCCAACCAATGATTATCGTGAAATCTTGTACCAGCAAGGGCGGTTGACCGCGAAAAGGGTTTGGAAGAAGGGGGTAAGGGGTGGAAAAGTGTAAAAGAGGAATGGTGTAAAGGTTGTTTGATTATTCCTAGTGGCATCTGTTAAGTTCAGAATTTTCAACTGAGACCTAATTCCCCACTCTTACCCCCTTACACTTACCTAACCTTATACACTTGTGAGCCATAACGATGCCTTAAATGATCGCTTAATTCTAATTTGTCACTTGCCTCCTCATGCCTCTCAAAATGCGTGAGCTGCCTGGCGGGGCTGCCCGCAGGGTAGAGACCGACCATAGGGAGGCCGAGCGACAGCGAGCCCAGAAGGGAGCGACCCCGCCGCCATCATCATGATGTCGCACCACTACGTCTCCCACTCCGTAAACAACAAACTCAATAAACAGGAAAGGCGGGGGCACGCCCAAAAAAACAGAACAAGCCTTCGGAGAGGTGAGATACCCGTATAAAGAGGAGGGAAGGAGGCATGAAAAAGCCGCCGGATAATGCCCTTAGGCACCTATCCGGCGGCGGAAAATCTGATAGAAACAGGAAAGAACTCGGTAAGAAACTTTCCTGATCGGTTCTTTATCGCATTGACCGCGTGAGGCCGCGACTAATGCGATAGGTGGCTTTGCCTACTACTAAACTCAGTACAATACCCATTGGTAAACCAACGGTAAAACTGCCAATGAGTTGGGCAAAATAAAGTCCTAAAAGTAGTCCTAAGACCATCCACCACGCAAAAACGGATTTGGGGTTACTTAATCGCTGTAACATGATCGTTATCCATTTAGATTAGAACAGTGCTTGTTCCAAATGTTTTTAAATATTCATGGGTACTATCCAAATAACATTGCAAAACTAAGTAGGTTTGCTATTAGTTGCAAAATTTTTATCATCATTTTATCAATTCAACAACAATATAACCTAGCCACTTATGGTACAAAATACTGTACTTCATCAGGGGGCAAGAATGGCGAATCGCAGGGGCCTCTTTTACCGAATTCCTAGTGGTATTTATGGAGGTATTCCAAGTTTAATTTTTTTTTAAGTTTTCCTGGTATTCAGGGGATGGCCTGAAAAAATCGCTATCTTGTTAGCTCAAACTAATCTAATTTCTACCTATGAGCTTGAAAGATGATTTGAAGCGCATCTTCTTTGGTGCTAAGTCTATTGCAAAATCAGCCGCTGACAAAGCAGCTGAAGCGGCCAAAGAAGCAGGAGAAGAGTTGACTGAAAAAGGAAGCGAACTCTACGAGAAGGCTAGTCATAAAGCCAGCGAACTCAGCGAAGAAATACTGGAAAATACGGCAGAAGCCAGAGCTAAAGCCAAAGACACCCTCAACGATGTGACCGACCGAGTATGGGAAGAGACCCAACATGCTATGGAAAAAGGAAGGGACTTGAAGTCTAAAGCTGAAGACTGGCTAGCAGACAAGGAAACCAATACGGAGGACGATTCGATGGGGTTTAGTGCAGAAGAACCTGCTGCTCCACGAGCTGCTGCGACGCCGATTGATTTTGAAGAAGACGTCATGGATCCTCCGGCACCACCCAAAACGCCAAGCGCCCTGGAACAGGCTGGTGATCAGGCCCTGGATGCTGCTGCTAAAGCTGGTGCTCAAGCATTGGATGCTGCGGGCGAAGCTGGTAAAAAGGTGATGGACTTATCGGAAGATGTGGGCGAAAAAGTGTTGGATGTAGGCAGCAAGATTTTTGGTAAGGCTAAAGAGTTGGGTGGCGACTTGGCCAACAAAGCTGCCGATATGGTAGAGCGTGCCCAGGATGCCGTTGACCGTGAAAGCCTTCAAGATGCTCAACAAAAAGCCGAAGAACTTGCTCGGCAAGCGCAGGAGCGTGCAGACAATGCACTAAAAAACACCAAGGAGACCTTGCTTGATGGCAAGGACGACTTCTTTGCCCGTGCGGAACGCTTTGCCAAAGGCGATTACCACAATGAAGGAGGTAAAGACATGACTATCGGCACCAACCCCGATCATGAAGCCAGCAAACGCGATGGTAAAGCTGCGGGCTTTGACGACCTGGACGGTGATGGTGATGAAATTATTGATGATGCCATCATTGACGAAGATTAGAGCAAAAAAAGAACCCAGATCAAGTACTTTAGTACTGATCTGGGTTTCAAAAAGGTCATGTTCACTTGATACTGTTTACGTGCCTAGTTCTTTAAAGGTTTCACTGGGGCTAATATTTTCACTTCTTGCCACAGCTTCTCGTTCTCTATCTGTTTCCAATAATTGCCACTGGAATTGTTTGTGACTGACCACTGTATTGCACACGCAGGTAATACATACCGCTGGGCAACTGTGCCGGTAGAGTTACTTGCTGCGCGCCATCGGCAAAAGGTAGTGACCAAGACTGACCATTACTGTTCACCAAATGCATTTGTGTACGGTCTATGTTTGCCGGCATATCCAAACGAAGGGACTGCCCTGCGACGCCAGGGTTGGGACTAATACCCGCTACCGTGAACGTCGATGATTGTGTTCTTAATTGGCGCAGCCCTAGCATTGAGCTACTACCGTCGTAGTCGTATTGCCACAAGCGATAATAATTATTGCCGCTGGCCATTTTATCGTGGGTGTATTCGTAATTAACAGGGGTATTGCTATTGCCAACACCAGGAATGGTCCCAATTGTAGTGAAGTTTTTTCCATCTGCACTGTGCTCCAAAAGGAAATAGTCATTATCGGTTTCGGT
The DNA here is from genome assembly GCF_050633125.1 of Lewinella sp. Lineage (NCBI taxonomy): Bacteria > Pseudomonadati > Bacteroidota > Saprospiria > Saprospirales > Lewinellaceae > Lewinella > Lewinella sp. The sequence continues at coordinate 117,295 of NZ_JBOEFX010000050.1, read as the reverse complement.
TGCAGTCGTCCAATTAAGGAGTGCTATATCCTCTTTTAAGGCAGCTTGAAAATCCAATAACTCTACCGGTAAAACCTGAGCCCCCGTTATCAAATCCAATGGATTGGGTGGCGGACCAGTGGTACTGTTGTAATTGCAATTGTTATTGACACATTGAATAGTGGTTGAACTATTGGACATCGTTAGCGTGTTAAAGCCAATCGCTCCGCCATTATTTACCCCTATAACATCGGCATTTCCCGTGATCGTGAGGTCTCCGAAATCAAGCTGAGCACCTCCATCTACTGTTACGTTTAAGCTGCCTCCCAGTGTGGTGTTTCCTGCTACTGTGAGGCTACCACTCGTAAAGTTAATTTGGCTGTTTGTACCACCATTAAAATTGCCATTGACTATCATTTGACCGCCTATCGTCACCGCTTTTGAACCTGGAAACGAAAAATCTGTCGTAATGACTGTACCATTTAAGGACACGGTGTTACAGCAAGTAGACACTGTCAGGTTTCCTACGCTCAGCAGTCCCCCGCTGAGAAGATTAAAGCTAGACGGGTTGCTATTGGCAATATCCAGCGTACCGGTTACGCTAAGTCCACCCCCATTTCTGATCTCGATAGACGATTCCTTTCGAGTAGATAGGCTTCCATAATAAGTGATAGCGTGTTCAATAATAACATTATCACCAGGCCAAGCCGCTGAGTTGGTCACATTGGGCACACCTATGGGGTCCCAGTTATTAGGATCATCCCAATCGCCATCAATAACCGAAGTATAATTTGTAGCCGTAAGTGCTAGTGTAGCAAAGATTGCTACCAAGAGTAAAAATGTGTTTTTCATGTTCATTTGTTTGGAAGTGCTTTAAACATCCATTCAAAAACCCAGGAACGGACAATCGATCAGTACAAACGGTATGTTTTTAACACAAACCGGTTCGTAAGCACTACTTGTAGACGAACACATTTCAAAAAGTAACAATCGTTTATAAACAAAAATGCTTGGGACCACCCCTTTAATTCACAAAGAGGTAGCTAATGAACAGTAACGAAAGGGAGCAGTAATGAGGTAACGATCGCTGAAATTTCAGCACATTGAAAAGTAGAGTAGTAAAAACAACGAGGTGATTCTAAGCCAAAAAAGTAGAGCGGACCAAATGTCCGCTCTCCGAAAATTCTCTGTATGAGAAACCCTTTACAAACCTACTTGCATCTTTACACTGAGCTTCCTAATGGAAGCAGTATTATTCTTTTTACCAACAATGAAGCCCTGAGAATTCCGGTGAGATAGTTGCTATTTCCAAAACAAGTCAAGCCCCAAACAGTGACAACTGTGGAGCGCAAATAGCTAACTTAAATCTGGAAATATAATACCAGTATAAACAACCTGGTATGGAAGTGTTAAATCGTTCATGGGATCGTTATTGGGATTAAAACATCGTAAGTATTTTACAACTTACTGTACAAATATAGGTAAATATTCATGTATATGCCAACCGTGTTACCAAAAAAAGCTTTTTTAACATATTAAGATTTCGATATATGTATTTTCAGTACTCTCCTCTTATTTTTCTGATTTCCCTAAACCATCCTTTCTATTTGCAGTTATACTAGCGCTAATTAGTTACCTAATATCAAGTTTATTAATACCAACTCCCCATGCGCCCAAAGAGAAAAAGCTTTACCCTTACTATCCCCCGACCTTTAGAAGAAGTTTGGGAATTCTTTTCTCGCCCAGAGAACCTGAATGAGATGACACCCGAGCACGTTTCTTTCAACATCCTGAGTCCTATTGAAGGCCAAGAAATGTATCAGGGAATGATCATTCAATATCAAATTAGCCCAATCTTGAACATTCCGATGAACTGGGTGACGGAGATCACCCAAATTCGGAAGCACGAATTCTTTATTGACGACCAGCGTGTAGGCCCCTATGCACTTTGGCATCACCAGCACCACTTCAAAGCGGTAGAAGGAGGTACAGAGATGACCGACATTTTACACTACCAGGTACCTTTCGGCCCTATTGGTGCTATTGCCAACTGGCTTTTTGTAGAACGCATGGTCGGGGATATTTTCAAGCATCGCGAGGCTGCAATAGAAAAACTCTTTCCTTCAACATGAGTGGTACCCGACAGTTATATATCCTTTGGTAAGAGGATTCGTTAATTTGCGTGACTTGTAGCATCTTTGCAGGATAATTACGTTAAGCTACTATGAAATTATCTTCGCTATCGTTTTGGGCACTGCTTACGCTGGTTGTAGCCACTGCTATTTCGCTTTCTTCCTGTGACCCTGATGAGGATTTCCTGACTGGAGACGGCGTCAATATCCGTTTTGAGTTGGACACCTTGCGTTTTGATACCGTTTTCACGGAATTGGGCTCGGCTACCCGTTCGGTCAAAATTCACAACGAAGATGACCGCCCTATTAAACTTGATGAAATTTATGTCGATGGCACCACCGGGGTGAGTTTCGTATTTAATGCAGATGGTACGCCCGGTCCATTAGTAGAAGATGTGATTATTTGGGACAACGATTCGATCTATGTATTCGTAGAAGTAACCATTGACCCTGATGCACCATTGTCTGCTAGTCCATTTGTTATTGAAGATCGCCTGGTGGTAAAAACAGGCAACAAAGAGCAGTCTGTTTTACTAGAAGCCTGGGGGCAAAACGCCAACTACTTCCCTAGCAGATACAACAAAGGTGTGCCAGTCGTACTGAGTTGCGACAACGGGACCATTACCTGGGACAGCCCCCTCCCCTACGTTATCTACGGCGAAATTTTCATCGATGAATGCTTGCTGGAAATAACTGCGGGCACCCACATTTATGTACATGGCGGACTAGCAGAAAATGAACTACTAGGCGTCTTTAACGACGGTTTTTTATTTACCCTTCCGCAGGGGCAACTACACCTGGCAGGTACACGCGAGGCTCCCATTACCATTGAAGGAGACCGCCTGGAAGAAGGCTTCTCTGAGCAACCGGGGCAGTGGCTAGGGATCATCATCGGGCGAGAGAGCCAAGGTAACATCATTGAACATACGACGATAAAGAACAGCATCTTCGGTGTTTATGCCGACTCTGCAGCGGAAGTAAGCCTTACTAATGTGCAAATTCACACCACCTCTAGCAGTGGAATTCTTGGCATACACAGTGAAATTATTGCTGACAATTGCCTACTGTACGATAATGGTGCTAATGCTATACAGTTAACCCATGGCGGCAGTTACCAATTTGATTACTGCACCGTTGCTAGTTATGGGGTAGATGCGTCGGCTTTAGCCGTTACCAACTTCCAATGCTACAATCAAGATTGTTCAAGCTTTGATGTTAATCCGCTGGAAGCGGCCATCACCAACTGTATTTTCTTTGGCTCTCGGCGAGACGAGGTGATCATTCAGGATTTCACCGCTCGCTCAGCGCCTGAAACAATGCAATTGGATATGGATCATTGTTTGGTAAGAGTAGATGAACTTCTTACCCGTAATGATGGAGAATACAGCGATTTTTTCTCGACTTACTGTCTCGACTGCGTTAACGGCGACCAAGATGATGCCTTATTCCTGAACCGCCCAGAGGACGACTACCAACTCGACACCCTATCGATTGCCCAAGGCAGAGGAGCTGTATTACCAGCCTTCCCTCTTGATCTTTTAGGGACACCTCGTGATGCCATGCCTGATATTGGATGCTTTGAAAGAGTCGACTAAAACTCAACAAGTAGGAATACTTGGCCTCGGTGCAATTGGGCACGTTATCGGTGCTCAATTATTCCAAAAGTCAGGAATCCGATTGTATTTTTTCAATCGTTCTCCACGAAAAAAACTACAAATTCAACTCCCTGATGGCCAAGAGCTTGATCATGGGATAAAGTGCATCCTCCATCCTCAGCCTATTCAACTGGATTGGCTCGTCATTTGCTTAAAAACTTATCATTATCCTGGCGCTTCGGCGTGGTTCAAGCACCTGATCGGCCCTGAGACCAAGGTTGTCGTTATTCGTAACGGGCTGCAACTTACAGCACCTCTATCAGCTTACACTTCTTTGAGTAAATTAATGCCATGCCTTATTGATTGTCCTACACAATTGGCTGATGATGGTGGCTATCAACAGTTCCAGGTAGCAAGATTGATGATTCCGCCCCACGCGTTAGCGACAGAGTTCCAGGCCTTATTCCCCTCAACTGCCATGACTATTGAAGTCGTATCTGATTTCAAAACCACCTCGTGGGAAAAACTATCCGCAAGTGCCGCGCTGGGGGCTATCACCTGCTTGAGTGGGCAACCTTGCAGGGTTTTCAGAGAAGAGGATATCGTTGAACTGTTTCGAGCACTGGTAAAAGAAGGCCTGGCGGTAGCGAAAGCCGATGGTGCGAAGATTCCGAAAACTTATCTAGAGCAGGAGATTGAAAAAACAAGGCACTACCCTCCTGAGAAGGGCAGCTCTATGCTCAATGATAGACAGAAAGGAAATCAGATAGAGGTCACAGCAAAGAATGGGGTAATTAGTGAACTAGGCAAGAAATACGGCATCCCTACCCCGCTCAATGACCACTTTACAGCATTGCTGAAAATAATCAATCAAAAATAGAAGCGGCCTTCACCCACCGGAGATGCGTTTTCCGATGAGTGAAGTTGGCTTTGTGCCAATACCGCATCATCTATCAATCTACGAGTAACTTCTGTGCAAGCACCTGGTGCTCGCCTTCCCAGCGTAGCAAATACAGGCCTGACGGCCACTGGCTACAATCCAAAGTAGTAATGTCAGAGTTTATGCGTTTTTGAAGGAGCAGCCGCCCATCGGCGGTATATACAGAAAGCATACCCTGTTCCAGAGCAGGGAATTTAATAGTTACCTCCGTTTGGGTAGGATTGGGATAAATTCCAAGTTGGTTATTTGTTTGTTCTAGAGGCGTCTCTACTTCGGTCACCAACAGGGTACACCCATCACCGGGGGATAAACTTCCGGTGTCGAAACAATTATCAAAAAAACTTTGAAGAACATCAATGCGATCACGTAAACCATTGATTTGCGCTAGATGCCCGGAGGAAGGGTCATAGTTAAAAGTAAACGAAAGTAGGTATTCATTGATGGCTCCTAACTCGTATACAAACGGCCCACTTGACATAATAGCCCTACGATCTCCAGGTGTATTGTTCTCGCCTATTTCTGTCCACCCTGTTCCTTGAACAGGATCACCAGAGAAAGCTAAACTAGCCGGATTACCACTTCCGTAACCAAACCCTTCATCTAAAAGAGGCTGGCCATCTAACCATTGTCCCATTAAATAATTCCTAAGACTCACTGGATTAGTATAATCTGTTGTGGCTAATGGTTGACCAGGACTAACACTAGCATTCGTCAGCGGCATTACACTTGTTAACCCCAATTCAATTCCTGTATCACTTAAAGGGCCTCGTAATAAATCGATCCCAACGACTGCTGGGTTTGCACCAAACCCTTCAATGGGATCACAGTTACTATCTGAAGGATCGGCATTATAAAAATAGACCGAATTCCGCAAAGGAAATGTCCCGACGTAATCATCAGCATAGCAGCCAATATCCCCATCGATAAAGAAACCTATATAGGTACTATCCAATGGTTCAGCACCAAACTCTAAGGGAAATAAAGCTACCCTGTAACTCAAAAACAAGGAATTATTTAAAGTGCCCTCCTCCTCAGTACAACCGAACCTAAATGCCGTCAAATAAACTTGAACAGACTCAAAATTATCGCTACCGACTGCCGATAATGCAAAAGGATATAGGAGCATTTCCGTAGGCACCACCAAACTGCTACCACAGCCCTGCGTAAAATAAGCGGGATACTCTCCTTGAGAGGGCTCATAAATACCGTTCAGGTTGCCGTCCCAAAACTGCCCAACAGCTACACCACTATCCAAACCTAAAGAGTAACCATTGTATTCTTCAAAATCAGGGTTACCATTTCCAGGCCAAGCATAGATCGCGGAAATAGGGTCATCAATGGTACCATTATCCATAAAGTCAGCTAAATGAGCAGCCACTTGATCGCTGGTTACTCGCCATGGCATAGTAATAGTTGCATCAACACCGATAATACCCGATTCGACTTCCGTCCCTCTGGTTGTATAGGTTTTGAGGTTGCCAGCGGGATCAAACCCACTTACAAACAGCCCAACTTCATACATCAGAGATAATTTTTGCCCTTCTTTGTCCAGTTCTAAGAAAGCACCATTAGAAGGAGTAGTTGCACCATTAGAAGTGAACTGAGCACTCAAATCTCCATTGGTTAAGTAAACAGGTTCTTGTCCGAAAAGAAAACCAACAAAGGACAAGACAACAAAAAGGTTCAACGTTTTTTTCATACTAAATAGATTTTTAGCCCCCCTAAAGGTACCCGCAAACCCAAGGCGGAACTGACAAAAAAACACTAAAAGTCAGGTTCCTAAAAACAAAAAAGCCTGGCCGATGGTAACACCATCAAACCAGGCTCCTAACTAACAATCCTTAATCAAAAAAAGCTCAAATCACAGATGTGAAATATCTTTAGAACTGCTCCAAGAGGTATTTAATAACATCCGTCGAGGTCACAATTCCAGTAATTTTTTTGCCTTCCATTACAGGAAGTGCGTGGTACTTTCCTTGGGCTAACAATTCAGCAGCTTCTTTAATCTGATCTTCTGCTTGAATAGTTTCCAGCTCGGAAGTCATTACTTGTTCTAATTTTAGCATGTCGTATACCACTGCATTAGCGGCTTTACTAGCATAGGAGTTGACGTAAGAAATCCTGTCAATATCTGTCTTGCTAATCATTCCTATCAATTCATCACCTGATACAACTGGGATATGATGAATATTTTTCTCTTTGAAAATGTCTACTACATCAGTTACATCATTAGATAAATTAACACTAATGAGGTCTTTGGTCATTATTTTTGAAACCGGAGTTCTTTTCTTCATTTTATGCTTGGTTTTTCCTTTAGGCAATCATGGATATTACTATATCCCCGACTGCTAACACAAATATGAAGTAATGCCCTACACAACAGTATGACGAGAATCAAAGACAATGGTGATCTTTGTCAATGACTATTATAATTCTGGCAGGGTTCGAAAAGTCTCATTCACCATCGTCTGCTGCCCCTCCTGAAAAATATTAACCACATTGAAGTTCATGAGTAAGCCTTTAGGCTTGCAGAGAAGGTTCATGTAGGTGAGTAGCTGCGCATTAAATATCGGTGCAAAGGCCGCAACGGATTTTATTTCCACTATCAATAAGTCTTCAACTAAGAAATCACAACGAAGTAGGGTGTCAAATTTTTCGCCCTTATAATGAACTGGCACAAGGTGTTCTGATGAGAAGGACAGCCCCTGTAAACTAAGTTGTTTTGCCAAACAACGGTGATATACACTTTCCAACAACCCAGGACCCAATGATTTATGAACCTCTATTGCTGCTCCAATAACTTGATAAGTTAATTCGTCTAATACCTTTTTACTTGCTCTCACTTTTATATAGTTTTATTATATAAGCCAGAAAAGCGCAAAACGTGACTTTTTTTTCTAAAAAATGCTCCTAGTATCCTCTTTTAAACACAGAGACAAAACCTCCACAGACGAGCAAAACCCTAACTATCTGACTATGTGATAAAATACACCTGACTATTTTTCAACACAG
>NZ_JBOEFX010000050.1:61873-109573 GCF_050633125.1 Lewinella sp. | reverse complement strand
TCTGACTATGTGATAAAATGCATCTAACCTAAACTGAAGAGATCCTTCACACCAGGTACACGTGTGACATTGAAGCCCTCTGCGAAGTCATAACCTGTTTCACGACCATAGCTGGCGGCTTTCGCGCGTAAGAAGTTTTTGAATTGAGCGCCACTAATCGGTGTACTTACCTCTTGTGCATATTCCTCTGCCTCAGGGCTATGAAACTGTGAGGTATACGCCATGATAATTTCCATTTTCCGGTCGATATACGGTGTAATATCTACTACAAAATCAGGTGTGAGGTTACGATCTTGAATGTAATGGAAAACATTATCTGGCCGCCATTTTTCTTGCGGATTTCCCTCCTTGTCTTTGGTTTCTATCCTCAGGAGGCCGCTGTAAAAACAGGCTTCTGCCACTAATTTTGCTGCGCGACCATGATCTGGATGCCGATCGTGTAGAGCATTTGCCAATACAATAGTAGGCTGACAGGCCCGAATAAACTGAATAACTTTGGTGGTGTTTTCCGGCGTGATTTGGAAAAAACCATCCGCCATGTCAGCATTCCAGCGAAAGCTGACGCCCATCATTTCGGCAGCTTTATTTGCTTCCCTTCTTCGAATTTCTGCGCTGCCTCTACTTCCTAATTCACCACGAGTGAGATCAAGTAACCCCACCGTTTTGCCCTCCTCCATGTGTCGGAGCAAAGTGCCACTACAGGCTAATTCAATATCATCTGGATGAACACCAATGGCTAAAATATCTACTTTTTGTACGCAAGCTCCCATAGCTAGATTTAGTTTCTTTTGATACGTACACTAGCAACCGGATTCAGAGAGAATTGTTGCTGATAAGTTCTTCTTTCCTGATCAAAAAAAGTGAAATGGAGTTGAAAATCTTTACGGAGTCGCTGATCTGCCGTAGCCTCTAGTAAAATACTATAAGTTCCTCCTTGGGGAATGGCTTGGCCAGCTACCTGATTTTTGACGACAACATCTGCGCGGCCGGTAACAACGAGAGCACTTAGGGTTACTCCAGCACCAGGGTTGGTGATCTTAAGAAAAGCGTCACGCCCCAAGGGAGCAATCTGAAACGATTGAACAACCAATCCCGAATGCTTTATCTTCGAACGAGAAACTGCTCGGACAATAAGCACCAATAAAATGATTAGAATAATCAAGCTACCAATGCCCACTCCAAAAACGAGAAGTGGGTCATAGGCCTGTAGCCATTCTGGAAGATAAGTGGATATTGTGGATTCCATAAGTAGTATCGGTCCACAAAGGTAAAAATATTAACCAGCTAACTACTTGGTACGAAAAGAAAATACCGCTTGAAAAGCCTGAACTTCATCCAGTAAACTAATTTCGGGCATTCTCAACTGTTCCCAAAGTGTAGTTGGCAATACCAAACTGATATTCCGCCGGGGCATATTAGGGTTAATATTAATCGTTTCCAACTCTGGATATAAGACCTTTACAGAAAGTAAAATATCATTAATCGAAAAATTATGCTCTGCCAAATTGTAAACACCGGATTCAACCGGGCTATTTAACAATTGCCGTAAAGCAGTGGCCAATTTATCGACATGAATGAAAGAACGCTGTTGTTCTCCTGATCCCTGAATACTGACACGTCCCTCAAAATGTGCCTCAAAAATGAAGCGATTAATGACAGCATCTATCCGATAAGCAGGGTTATAACCGTATACATTCCCCGAACGGACAACATGAATTTTCATCTTGTTGCGTAAGCGAAGTACTTGCTCCTCGCCTGCTAGTTTAGCAATGCCATAGTACGACTTTGGGCTCGGCGCGCTTTGTTCATCAACTGCCTTTTCTGAATTACCGTAAACAGAAGCGCTACTCAAATAAATGAGATGTTGTACTCCCTCTTGCTCCGCTGCATAAACAACCTGGGCTGTTCCCCAATGGTTGATCTGATCGAAGCTGTGAGCATCCATATCCGCAAAGGGAGTGGTTACTTTTGCAGCCAAATGAAACACAACAGATACCCCTTTCAAGGTTTGATTCAACTTGCGACCATCTAAAATATCGCCATGCACAAACCGAATCGGCTTTTCATTAAACTTTTGGTGATCAAAGAATGCATAGTTCCTGCGAGACAGGTTATCATAAATAATGATCTCGCTAATCTCTGGGGCAAACATCAATTGGCGTACCAAAGCGTAGCCTATGTAACCGGCACCACCGGTAATAAGTACTTTCATATTGATTTATTCCTTCTCTAACATCATTTAATAAGGATGCTATACATCATTTACGATCCACCTGCAAGATCTGTATGTAGGCCACACTCTGTTTTCTTGAGTCCTGCCCAGCGCCCACCACGGTCGTTCGGGTCACCGAGGTTGAACTTTTGAGTGCAGGGAGCGCAGCCAATACTCAAATAGCCTTTTGTTTCCAGCGGATGAGGAGGCAAATTATGTAGCTTCCTATATTGGTGAATCATCTTATTGTTCCAATCCAGCATGGGATGAAAGCGAGTCGTCCCGAAAGGTCCAGAAGCTTCTAATTGAAAGTTTTTTCGATTCGCACTTTGGTCACGGCGCACACCTGTAATCCAAACATCATACTCTCCAAGCAACGGCTCCATGGGTTTCGTCTTATTCAAATAACAACAATACGCCGGATCACTAGCGAAATGAAAGCGCCCCACAGCGTCACGTTGAGCTAGTTTAGGCACCGCTGATTCTACATTAATCACCTTCAAACCGAGTTGTTCTGCTATCTGATCTCTATACTCCAGCGTCTCTGGGAAATGAAAACCCGTTTGAAGAAATGCTATCGGAATATTCGCATCCAATTCACTGATCAGATGTAGCATCGGAATACTATGGGTCTGGAATGAAGAGGAAGCAAATACTTTTAATCCGGCCTCCCTGTAGGCACCTAGCCTTTCGGCAAAAAGCTCACGCTGGACAACGAGTTCTTCGGGGATAGCTGCTATTGCTGACATCAATAATCATTTTCAGAAAAAAAGCCCAGTACAGAAAGTTATCTTACCATACTAAGCTATCAATTTAATGTATATGCAAAGCAAAGATAGGTATTCAAGACTTTAAATCCTAGTTACTTTATAGACTTTAAAGAAAATGATTAAATAATAAACGTTATCCCTGCCCCGCCAACCAATTTTTAAAATCTCCTACGCGGTCACGACTTACGATAATCTCGTGATCGCTAGCCAGTCCAACAACACTCACCTTGAGGCGGCTACTAGAATAAACTACAACATCTTGGATGGCATTAATCTGTAGGATATAAGATCGATTAGTGCGAAAAAAAGACTTGGGATCAAGCATTCCCTCTAGTTCACTGAGGGTGTAATCCAACACGTACTTACGGCTTTCCAGATGGTGTAGGCTTACCAGCCTCCCCTCTGCCGAAAAGTAGCTAATTTCACTTGTACGCACCGATTGGATTTTATTACCCCGACGAACGAGGAAACGATCCTTGTAACGAGCTTTTTCTGCGCCAATTAAGCCAGCCGAGACATCCGTGTTTGTCCATTGATTACGCAAGCGTTTAAACTTATCCAAGGCTTGCGAGAGCTGGGTGAACGTGATAGGCTTGAGTAGATAATCAATACTATTGACTTGAAAAGCATCAATCGCATACTCATCATAGGCGGTCGTAAAAACAATAGGCTTATTAATTTCCATTTGCTGAAAAATGGAAAAACTCAGTTCTTCGTGTAATTGTATATCTACGAATAGAAGATCCACCTTATCCAGGTACTGACGGAGCCAACTAACTGCTGTACTTACATTATTCAGCTGGGCAAGCACCTCCGTTTCAGAGTCATATTTTGTCAGATAGCGAGCTAGTTTTTTCGCAGCTAGTGGTTCATCTTCAATGATAACAACTTTCATGAACAACAGGGTTAAGGGAGTTCGATAATAGGTAGTCTGATCGTTTTCTTGCCACCTTCCTCAATCAAGCAAACGGCCTCCTGGCTATAGACAGCGTAACTCTCAACAACAGGTGTCAGTTGTGCTAAACTGAGTGACTCCCGAATGCGTTCCAAACACGGATAGCTTACCTGATACGAATTTTCATTTTGCAACAAAACAATGGGTAATTCTTGGTCTGAAATAACAATACTGCTTCGAATAATCGCCTCTACGATCAGTAACAATGTTCCTGGGACAACATGGCCTTTCAAACCTGTAGGATGCTGCCAAGCAATTTTCCGGTAAGGCAAATGACCTAATAACGCGATCAATTCCTGTAGCACTATCAGTTCTTCGTGAATAGGCACCAACTCCTTACGTCGACCGGTCAAAACATAACGATACACTGCGGCAAGGTGGTCAAGCATATCATCTGCCAAATCCTTATTATCATACAGGTAAACGATGAGTGTTTCCAGACTTTCCAATAACAAATCAGGGTTAATCCCTCGTTTGAATTGGTGAAAATCAGCGATGATTCCTGCCCTCAGCTGCTGTTCCTCCTGTAGCTGTTCTTCATTATTTATAAATAATAACTGGTGGCTGACGTACAAGCTAATTTGCCCCCCAGCAAGCACCCCGAAAATACCGCAAAAAAGAATGAGCTCTGAAGCGGCCGGCTGATAACCAAGTGCTTTGACGTAGTAAAAATCCACTGCTAAACCGACCAGCAAAATACTGGTAAAGAAAGCCAACATCGTATACCCCGCCACCGTCCAGGCAAGCCCCTCCTGCCAACGAATCTTCAGCAAGGGACGCAAACATTGCAATATAGCCTCCTGTATTAGTAATGCCAGTCCTATACTAAAATAGAGTTCGCCCCCTAGGAAAGCCTCCTCTAACTGGCTCACATTATTGTTGAACAATAGGATCAGCATGTAGGCTACACTACCTACAATTAGTGGGGTGAGTAAGCGAAAAAAGGGTTTTCGGAGAAAAAATTTCTTCATCGTAAAAGGGGGATTTTAACGATGAATTGATCTTCCTTCTTGATCACAATTTTCCGTTCAGATAATAACTCATAGCGAGCCCTGAGGTTAGCCAATCCTACTTCAAAGGATTCCTTTTCCTCGGAGGTTTCGTTTGTATTATTGATCACCCATAACCAATCTTGGTTTGTCAGGATTTTGATGCGGAGTATTTCCTCTGCCCCTGGGCGATTGTGTTTAATCGCGTTCTCTACCAAGAGTTGCACTCCTAGTGGTGGCACCTTGAGATGGTCGGTGCTTGCTGCCACATCTAATTCAATGTTCAGGTGATCTGCGAATCGGGTTTTTAGCAGGTAATAATAAGACTGTACAAACTGCAATTCGTCTTTCAACGGAACCAAATTTTTCCCGTAAGTCTCTAAAGTGTATTGATAAGCATGTGCCAGACGACGAATAAACTGTTCTGCACGCTGCTCGTCTTCATGTAGCAACGCAGAAATGGTATTAAGGCTATTGAATAAAAAGTGGGGCTGTAATTGATTACTCAGGGCCTTCCACTGTAAGTCCATTTGTGCTCTTTCGTGGCGAAGCGTTGCTAGTTTAATTTTACCATGATAACGATAGGAATAGAGTGCAAAATAAACGACGGTATATAGCAGAACCAACAACAATAGAATTAGCGCGGCCTTGATCAACAAGGGAGAGAACGTCGCCCAAGTGAGCACTGGCAAACCAGTGAACAAGGCATAAGATCGCAATCCCAGCCAGCCAAAAGAAAACGCCACAATGGTATTACTAATCCAGCCTATCAGCCAACGCAAGCCCGGTTGTTGGTGCCAGTCGAGCCAGCGGTCGAGCTGCCGGGACAAGTAAAAAACACCATAAGCCAACAATATTCCCCAAACAATCCACGGCCACCAGAGGGGTTGGTGAGCACCGGCCTGCTCCAGGTCTCCGCTCAAGAGGAAACGTAAAAACAGGCCGGTGAGGCTACCCAGGAAGAGGATCAATAATTGGCGTTTCAATACTTTACGTTTAGAGCTTCTTAGTTGACAGCTTTCGCAGCCCGTCCGTAGTATGTTTCGGAAGATATATTCCCGGCTACTTGCAAGTAGGCTTCTTTCACACTGCCTCCACGGCGCTTGGCCTCAGCAGCAAAAGTACTTAGGGCTTCTGTAAGATAATGATCAGAATCAATTTTGCCACATGCCTGGAGAATTTCAATGACTTGCGCGTCCGAAAGAGAAGACAAGTTGGTGGAGCGTTCGATTTCTTTCATTACTTCCATACTGTAAGTTCCAGAACCAACTGTGCCTACGGCTTTCAAGAAAGAAGTAAGAGGTATGCGGCTGGCATTTTGCTTACGAAGTACATGAACAAGCGCTTCCTTCAGGTAATGATCGGACTCAACCTCTTCACCCATCACGGTGAGCAAAAGGCTTAAATCTTCTTTTGACAACTCGCGATCAGACATCGCTTTTACCACTTCACAACTGTAGTGATCAGATTCGACGGTTCTCAATGCTTCTGTTAATGCTCTAAACGACTGACTATTGAGGTTGGTTTCCCGAATCGCATCCTTTAGAACTTCACTGAGATAGTGGTCTGATTGAATACTACGACTAACTTTGAGCAATTGATCCAATCCTGAGTTACTTAAATCTCGGTAGCGTAACACATCAATGAGTACAGAAGAAAGATAATGATCGGATTGGATATTATCCGCACCACTAAGGAGATCAACGAGCAAAGCATCGCTTACTTCAGAAGAACGGTTTATCTTTTGAAAAACCTCATTGGAATAGTGATCGGAATCAATTTTTGTCATCGCAACTTTGAACGCTGATAAGCGTGCCGGGTTTTTCAGAAGTACAGAAATATTATCCCTCAATAATTCAGATAAATAATGATCCGATTCAATTTCGGTCCCCATTAACTGAACGACCTGATCCACTTCATTTTCCTGAAGTGATTTGCATAGGATCAGTTTCAGATAAGCAGCTTTTACGTAATCGCCTTCCAACTTGCGCACCTCTTGTGCAAAGGCTGTGATGCCACCGGAGGTATAGATACGATCAACCCGGTCTTCGGCGGCCAGTGTACTGGAACGCACGACTACTGGCAGAACTTCTGCCAACCAGGTGCGGCCTTCCGGTTCATAATCCTTCTGCGACCAACCTACATAATATTTGCGAATCATGTTACCGGAGCGATCTGCCTCAATCTGCACACGGCGCTTTGAGCCAAAAGCAGACTTACTAACCTTCAGGTAGCCTCCGGCTGAAATAGCGACAACGTCACGGTCATCGTCTGAAAGCGTAATATAACCTTCATATTCAATGCTAAAGTTTGTACCGTTTTGGCAAATCGTAAACTTTTGGCGTTGCTTATTGTCCTCGTTTATGGTAATGGAATTGGACGATGTACTAACGGTTTGTGCACTACTCAAAAGCGGAAAAGCCAAAAGCACACACAGTAAAAACAAAAAGAAAGAACGGTGGATAATGATGTCGGGTGATTTCATCGGTCTTGTTTTTTTCTATACCCGTTACGAAATGATTTGTGCGTTTATCCCTTGCTGTTTTTACTTAGAACTTCATTGGAAAGCCTTGCCGATACTAAGACGTCGACTGCGTTTTCCGCCTCATCCTAAACAAAAATAGCTGCGGCCTAAATCTTCAACCCATTTCATGCCGGGTATAAATGGTGATATAAACTCAACGCCCACAAAGGTGCAGTGTAACCACAAGACAAGAAAAACCGATGTAATGAATGGTAGAAATAGTGTAATGAATGGTTTTCCCTTTGTCCAACAGGGACATTTATTGAATTACCAGCAAAAATCTGCTATCAAAACCACTTCTTACGCTGAAAGTACCACAGCATTCCCAGTACCATCACGCCCATGATACTGAGCAGGTAAAAATAGCCATTGGGCCAACTCAACTCTGGGATATACTCGAAATTCATCCCGTACAGCCCTGTAAAAAAGCCCAGGGGAATAAATATGGTAGAAATAATAGTGAGCACTTGCATGACATTGTTCATCCTGAAACTCAGCTCTGATAGGTAGAGGTCATGCAAGCTATTGAGCATATCGCGATAAGTCTCTACCAAATCGGTGACCTGAACAACATGGTCACGCAAATCTCGTAAATAGACCAATGTATCGTCCGTTACCATATTATTTGACAATCGGTCGAAGCCTCCTACGACTTCACGTAAAGGAGCAATGGAACGACGTGCCAATAACATTTCCTGCTTGAGGTCATGAATTTGGCCTTTCAGCTCACGATCCGCATCTTTAAGAATAGCGGCTTCAATTTGTTCTATAGCGATCTCTACTTCATCGATAACCAGATAGTAGCGGTCGGTCACAACATCCATTAAGGCGTAAGCCAAGTAATCAGCACCTTTCTTTCGTACTCTTCCTTTCTCTTCGCGAACACGTTGGCGAATGTCGGCGAATAAATCTGTCTCCGACTCTTGGAAGCTAACTAAAAATGCATCCCCCAAGTAGATAGCAACCTGCTCATAGCTCATTTTGCGAGTCTCCTGATCAAAATGCAGTGCTCGCAGAGAAATCATTATTCCATTAGGATATTCGTCCAGCTTGGGCCGCTGGGTAGTATCGGCAATATCTTCGAGGGCTAGCGGGTGGATATTAAACACCTTACCGAACTCTTCAATCAACTCCGTATCGTGCATTCCCCTTACATCATACCACTGGGTGTATTCGGGTATCGGGGCATGAAAACTAGTAATCGAACGATTATCAACTTCTTGTTCATTAAAGGTTGATTCATTAAATTCGAGGTAATGAATCTTTACTTCTTCCACCTTGCGTTCGCCTGTAAAAACAACGGCACCGGGTTGTTGTCCCAGTTTTTTGCGCTTGTTATCCCGGCGGGCCTGTTTGTTGTGCTTGCTAGGTTTCACTACGATTTTGTTTTCTGAACAATCGTCCGGTGTGGATAAGGGATTTCAATACCTTCCCGATCAAAACGCTTCTTAATACTTTCGTAAAGATCACAGCCTAAAACAAAAGAGTCAGCCTGACCTTCTGCCCAAGCCCAGGCACGCAGCAATACCCCAGAATCCTGTAAAGCTAGCAACCTTACCATCACAACAGGCTCACCGGCGGCAATTTGTTCTGCATTCCGGTTATCAATCAAAAGAGGATGAGCCATAGTTTCTTCTCTCATGATTTGCTTAGCTAAATCGATATCACTTTCATAACTGATGCCTATTTCAATCCACTTACAAATCTTCCCGTCTCCAAAATCTGCATTAACTACAATTTCATCACTGATTAGTGCATTCGGAATGATAATGCGGCGATTTTCAAAATTTCTAATCACCGTATGTCTGAGCGTTATATCTTCAATAACACCACTCATATCTCTCACTGTTATCCGATCATTTACCCGAAAGGGTTTAAAAATTACAATAAACATACCGCTTATCACATTACTCAGCGCATGCTGAGAAGCAAAACCTACAGCTACCGCCAATATACCAGCACCAGCCAACATAGAACTTGCCAACCCTCGCAGTTCAGGCACCGTGTACACAGCAACACCAATACCAACAAGGTAAATGACCCCAATGATCAAGTGCCGAAGAAATAGATAATTTGTAGGGTCATTTTTCATCTCATCCGTCGAGCGCTTGATGAGGCTTCTAAAAAATCGACCTACCAAGGCTGCCAGGATAACTGTTCCAATCAGGATTCCTACAGCTAAGCCATAATAGCTAGCGTGCTCCAACACTTGTTCTTCCATTTCAGTAATTCAATTTTGTCAAAGCTACGAAAATCAAGAACGATTACAGTCAGTTTTCAACTCTTCACCCACTTTTTCGTAACGACATTGTCTCCGTTGATAAAATGAAGATGATAGCAACCTCTTGGCCAATTGCTGGTCTCAATTTCAAGGTAAGCCCCCATTATTTCCTCCTGCCATACGTGTCCATAGACATCTACGACTTGCAAGCGAAGTGTGGACATGGGAGGTTCATCTACTACTACAAAAAGCTGTTCTGTACCAGGGTTCGGGAAAATATTAATCAAAGAACCAGCGGTTCCCCCCAACTTTGCAGCAACTATCTCAGAATAAGAAAAACGGCCATCGTAATCCTCTTGGTAAAGGCGGTAGAAGTATTCCTCTCCATATCTTACTTCATAATCCGGAAATTGATACTCGCCAGTGGGGTCAGCGGGAATCCAGCTCAAGCGCTCCCAAACGGGTGAAGAAGAAGACCATCGTTCCAGCCAAAACCCTCTATTGGTTCCATTTTCTACGGTATGCCAGTCAACATTGATATGATCTTTTTTAGCAGTAGCAAAAACAGACAACCACTCTACAGGCAGAGCTCCCGGGGTATAGTAAATAGTGCCTACTTCTCCAACGTCATCACAGCTACCGTACCCTTGGGCAGAGGTTACACAAGCTTCATTGAGCAATGAATGCATATCTAAAAGAAAGAAATCATCCAGGTACCAGCCTTCACAAGCTCCAGCAGGGCCATTGCATTCTCCGGTGTCGGTGGATTCATCGGCTGCATAGCGAAAACGTATCGTTTGTGCGCCCGTATATGCAGAAAGGTCGATTACTGTCCGTCGCCATCCTCCGCTGTAATCAGTATAACCAGATCGGCCACTGAGCGTAGAAAACGGGATGGGGACGCCGATGGGAGTAGGGAGTGCATCGTACATGTATCCCGTGTAAGGAAATTCTCGAATGTTGCTACCCAAATCATTCCAACTGCTACCATCCAATATTTCAATAACGCCGCCATCAATGCCGCTTTCGAGATCAAACCATTGCCAAAACATCAGTTGATTAGCGGTGGCCGTAGGCGTAATATTTAACAGCAAAGAGCTTTCTGTAAGCAGAGGCAATGAGGGATGAAACCATGCCAGCGACGAACCACTGCCAGGGTTTGTCTGCCCGCTATCTGTGATCCACTGCCCGGCAGGAACGAAGGCCGAAGAGAGCCCTTCTACAGGGTCAGCAAAAATAGCGGTAGTTCCTTCCATTGCGGTAATAGTGCCACTGAACGTACGGGTAATAGTGCCTCCAGAAGCAAGGCTCACCGGTGGCCAGGAGATGCTATTACCAATCCGAATTCCACCATTGGAGATTTGGCCATTGGTAACGGTAAGGTTACTCGAAAAATCATCGGTAATTTCTACTTGACTGAGGCTCTGATCGGTATTATTCGTGATGGTAAGTGTATAGGTTACGGTTTCTCCTATTTCTGCCTCTTCTTTATCAACCGTTTTCTCGATTTTAAGGGTAGGACTATCAAAAGAAGCTATACCACCAGCCTGAGCATCAACGCCAAGGCCACGGCGGGCAAAAATATTCCAGAGCAATTCTTCATCTGCCGAGCCGTAAAGGGCCGTATTTGCAGCCATTACAGCATCCCTCATATCGGGAAAGCTGGGGCTACAAGCGGTCATTTTCAGGCCTTCAATTACTATTTTCAAGGCTCTGATGTTGCCAGCAGTGCTATTTGTAAGTCGCCAATTGGGTTCAAAACCATACTTGTTTATCAGTGCCCAGGCCATATCCCATAGCATGGTACACCAAAGCGTACCCACGCCGTGAGGCGCCTGAAGCTGATCCAATTGATCGTAGGTAAGATCATTACAAGTTGTTGCCGGACAGTCCATATCCGTAGAATAAAATCGCGAGCGAATCCCTTTCCCTCCAGCCCCTTGCTTGAGGACATAATTCCCTATCGAGCGTACGCCTTCTCCAAGGGCTGATTCTTCGATGACGCCATCGTCATCACTATCAATCGTTAGCAGAAGGGCTACAAAATCACTCCAGCCTTCTCCTCCTTGTTCAAAATTCCCAAGGCAAGTTACATTCCCTGCACCGCCTACTAATCGAAAAGACAAGCCATGAGCGTACTCGTGGGCGATGATTACATTATCAAAACTTGCATCCCTGAAATCACCATTCAGTTGGGTGTCCCACAAGAACATCCGCATGGTGGGGCTACTACCGTCAGCAGGAGTACTAAAAGTTGCGTTGTTAATCCCTGAACCATCCTGGGCACGCGCCAAAACAGGGTCACCTCCTCCCCCACTTGAAAAATTGAGTGCCTGAAAATTGCCGGCCCCTTCATCAAAACCATGCTGATAAAGGATATCATGGCAAAGGTTGTTCCATACGAAAAGATTTGTGATGGCGTCTTCTAAATAAGATTGTGGGGTATTAGATGATAAATCTGAGGTATAGCTAAAATCGAGGGTATTGCCAACAGGAAATGGCACATTACCAGCCAGGTAAGTTCCGAGTGCGGGGTCACGGGTAATCGCTATCGGTGGAGGGTTGGCAATGGTTCCCACAGGCGCATAATAAGCATAGACGTGATTGCCCTGGGTATAATAGTATTCCGTAGTGGCACCATCTCCATCACCGTCATGCCAACCGTGCGGGGCCGCGACGGGATCAATCAAGAGGCTTCCGGTGGTCAATGTTCTACTACCATATACTGGAGAGGGTACACCTGGAGAAAAATGATTGTACTGCCCTGGAAAACCACCAACAATAGTGGAAGTATTCTCTTCTTTTAATTCTATCCTTTCATCCCTAAAATGGGCATTTCCACAACCGTCTTCATGGCTTTCAAAATGACAACTAACGGTCAGGTTTCTTTGTTTTAAAATCTTTTTACTTTCTACTTCATAGATGATCTGCCACAGGTTATCCTCATATTCAAAAATTGTTTCTGCCGCTAAACGTAACTCTTCGTCAAACCACCATCCTAAACGGGGCGACTGATGAATAAAAGGAGGGTTCACAACGGCATCAAGGTGGGAAACGCGGGCCTTACCCAAAAGCTCCTCTATGGGCATAAATACATGGTTATCAACAAACAAATAAGAAAAACCGGCTACATCTTCTGAAGAAATCCGTTTCAATTCATCATTAAAGAACACTAATTCTCCGGATTGATCGAAGTGTAAATCAGCCCAACTTTCAAAGACGGGTAAGTCCTGAAAATACGTCTGTAAATACAGGTGAGATACTCCTGAAGCAGCGCTTCGGTGCTCGTCTTGAACAATAAACACCTGCCCCTCCAATGGTTTAATATTTAATTTTCCATAAACAACAGATTCAACTTTTGCAGTCCACATTTCCGAAGAAACCGATTGGCTATTCCCTAAAAAACAAAAACATAGTAGCGAACTTATCGCTACTATGTTTTTTAAACCAGAGGTTCGAAAATTCTTATTTAACAACCACTTCATACTGCCACTGATTATCTTTAGAAAAAACAGTTACATAATATATCCCGGCAGAAAAATCTCCCAGTTCCAATTGTATTTGCTGAGCTTCTTTACTCACCTGTTGGCGAATAAGTTGGCGGCCATTTTGATCATACAAACACAAAACCCGTGGGTTGTCTCCCTTTAGTTCAGGTAATTTAACCTGAAGAAAGTCAGTTGTTGGATTCGGCCAAGCCGTTGCTTCATAGGTCCTTTCGGTCAGTGACTCCGTATTATCAGAACCTGACTGCAAACCGATAATAAGAGGTATAAAAAACTGATTATCATTCACTTGACCTAAAGAAGCGGTCTGTGTACTCGCCCAAAAGAAGGTAGCATAAAGGTTGCCTGTCCCTACGAGTTGCATAGCACTATTCGCATCACTGACGGCACCAATATATTCAGGAATACTGCCCGCAGCGAGGCCATCAAGCGCGCCATTTAGGATACTACTTTCGTTTAATAGTCCGTAGGCTACAAACTGCACAACTGATCCTGTTGGGTCAACTAAAGCGAGGCCACCAGAATCACCTCCTTGTTCAATGTCGTACCAAATGGTGCCATAGCCATTTTGCTGACTGGGTATTATTTGATTGGATAAATCATCTACTTTAGACTGCCATCCATCAGCATGATATTGTACTGCTGACCAACCTGTCAATTGACTTCCAGCTGTGCCTACAATTTCAAATCCTTTCTCGGAAGGATTACTCGCTGTATAGCTAATTTCGTTGATAAAACAAGAAGCTGATTGAGCGTTCAAAACGAGGGAAAACACCAGCATTGCCGGCAGCAAAAAATATTTCATATCCGTGTAGTACATTTCTTGTAATCAATAGCATTTAAAATGCTGTAAATCTGCATTTTAAATATAAACACAATATACAGTATACAATACTAAAAAGCAACTATTTCCCGCTAGGAATCGCAAAAAAATCAGCAATTTCTTTCAATTGTCTTGTTACACTTTTTAAACCGTCTTTTTCTTCCGTTTCTTCTAATATTTTACGAAATTTTTTAGCGTATTGGTCTCTACCATTCTCGATATATTTGGCTGCATAATAAAAACCCATAATTGTTAAATCATTTTCTTCGTTGAGTACTTTATTTTTTGCTGTTTTTTTATACCTGCGAAAAGTTTTTTCAACTTGTGCAAAATCCTGTAACGCAAAATTCCCCATTATCAGGGTTGTATAAATAGCATCCAACTTCATTTTGAAAGAAACTTGCTGGTAAAAAAGCAAAAGTGATTCTATGTTTTGAACACTTTGGCGAATCATATCCTTGTTCCCCAACAAAAGTAATCCAGCATACACCGAACTAAGTCCTACGTATCGTTGTACAAATTTTTCTTCCAGGGTAGGTTTAGCCAATATAGCCGCACACCTTACTCGCAAATAGTCTATTTGTTTTTTTATTTCTTCTGGTAGTTCTTGCTCATAATTAGGTTTGTAACTACCATAATAACTACTTACCAAATGGCTGCTTTGAATAAATATGGAATTTAGTTCTGGTAAATTGACAAAGCTATTCCAGAACAGTTCCGTTTTACCATCTTCTGTAATTTTCTGTGCTTCCAGTAGAATATTGGCAATATTGGGCTGCCGAAAAAGGTAGTGCAGCTTTAAGAAGTGCACTTTCGGCATAAGGTTATACAGATAGGGCTTGATAACATGCTCGTTTTTTTGCACACTTTCCTCAATTTCTATGAGGGTATTAAAATTTTCTTCTGTAAAAAAACTTGGCGCTCTCTGGAGATAAAGGAGGTAGGAAATATTTAATCGGGCTAATATTTGTACAGAATAATTGTCTGTTTTCGCCAAATCTTTGAGTCGATTTAATTGCGTTTCATGTTCAGCAGGAGGAATAGCTTTTCCATCAACAGATAACCTACCAGCAATCAACAACTTAATCTCATTTAGCTGTTGTTCAATGGTTATAAATTCACTAACCTTTCCATAAAGTTTGACCGTTTCCTGTAACGATCCTTCATAAGTAGCCGTTTGTGCTTGAATTTGGAGGACCTTGATCAAGGTTGAAAAATCTTCGACTTTTTCACAAACATCTCTTAGGATGTTTCCCAACTCGATAGCTTCTTCCAACTGGCCGGTATTGATTAACTCTTGGAGTTTCACAATATTGGGTGCCAGATAATTAGGGTAATTTTTCGCTAAAAAGGAAGTCTGTCGAAAAGTATGATAAGCTAACTGGAACAGCTTTTTCATATCTTTTTCATCCGCTGGTTTTTCACCGTAGACTAAGCGATACAACTCCGGAGAATCTTGCTCTACCCGGAAATCTCGATCTATAATATCGACCAAAGCCAAGGGGTAATAAGACCTAACGCTTACCTCTTTTAAGTATTGCCGGAATTTTTGGAGATGAAAATCATCAAGTAATTTAACCGTTTTTTCAATTACTAGCATACCACGCTTGTTTAATGGTGCATGGTCTTTGGGTGTTTTGAAGAGTTGTTCTGCGGAGGTTATTTCAGGGGAAATTATCACAACAAAACACCTCTTGAGCTTTATTTTTTCAGGCAGTGTAGTTCGCTTCTGCTCGAAAAGTAATGTTTTCTTGTAAATAAAAAAAAACGCCAGCGAAAAACCGCTGACGTTCACTTCAAGAAACGTACACTAAAAGTGTCTATTTTCGTCTGTTCCTTTGGTATTCAAGCCGATTAATTTTCACAAATCTTCCCCCGAAGATCTGATAGAACAACCGGCTTTCCTTAATTAAGGAACAATGACGATGGTCTCTGTTCCGGTAGATTCATTTGACCGCCAGTTCAGGAAATAAGTTCCTGGCTGAAGACCACTGACATCTATGGTTTGTGAAGTACCGGATGACAAGATCAAGTTTCGTACGATTCCCCCCCGGGTATCCAGAATTCTGATCTCGAAATCCGACAATATGGTAGCAGAAGGTGTAATTGTCAGGTTTGATCTCACCGGATTAGGGTAAGCTTTTAACTGACCATCTAGCACTTTCCGTTCTACTATTTTGATGGGTGAATAGGAATATTCTCCCGAATAATCATACTGTACAAGCCGGTAATAGTTCGGGCCAGCCTGTGGTTTTTCATGGTAAAAGTGGTAGCTTTTTTCCTGCGTAAAATTACCTGCACCATTTTCTTCGCCGATGACGGTAAAGTCGCGGCCGTTGGTCGAGTGTTCGATGGCAAAGTAATCGTTATTTACTTCACCTGCGGTCACCCATTGTAATGCGGTTACTGCATTTTCTTGAAGGCGAGCTTCAAAAGAAATCAAGTTCACAGGTAAAGGAGATCCCACAACACCTACCCCTAATCCAAGGTTTAACAGGGTATTCAATTCCACCTCAAGGGTAATATTGCTGGTATTAAAAGTCCCCACTAAGGTTGGTTCAAGCGCAATAGTAAAGTCACCGAAGTTTGAGCTATTCACTAAGTCAATGGGATTATCGGCAACTGTTACTATTTGCATTTGAGTTCGGGAACGGCCGGTTGCAATTTCCCAAGCAATAATTTCAGCCTGGGTAAAATACATCCGAGCCGTAACCGATTGGGGAGTATTGGGGATATTTTCGCTAACTATTCGCATGGTCTTGGATGCCAATGCATTACTACTTTCTTCATTCCAGAAGTTAACCGCATTGACACCGGCACTGATCCGGCTACGGTCTATTGTAATGGATGTACAACCAAAGTCAAAATCACTATCATTTTCAAGGGTCATCAGTAAGCGGCCACTCACTGGATCGTAAACATTCATGGTCGATTGTGGCCCAAAATCGTAAGCAGGGGCATTCGCTGTATTCACTTCTTCCTGTACGGAAACGGGTGCGCGGCTGCTTCCTTTGATGCTAATATTATCAATATTCAAAGGTGGATCGAATGCAACCAATTCATCATTTTCCCACCGAAAGGCCAAACGCATATTGGCACACCCATTAGCGGATGCCGGCAAATCCAGCGTCATTTCAGTAGCCATCAATTCATTCACCAAAGGCTCACTGATGACCGTCCAATTCTGGCCATCATCATTGGAAAAAAGTACGGTGCCGTAATCGAAAAGGTCGCCAGTAGTAGCATCTTGTTCGCCAAAGCATACATAATCAAAGGAAAGTTCGAGATCGGTAAACAAGGAAGCATCAATTACAGGAGAAATCAACATCACATTGGCTCCCGTCAAACCATCGTAGCTATGAAGATTGGCGGGCAAATCAGTACGGCTGATGTAGACACTTTGAGCAATACCTGTTGCCGGGCTACCTGCGACCCATTCAACATTAGCCCCGGCAACACTTTGCTGGGTCCAATTACCTAAGCCAGCAGAAAACCCTTCCTGAAACAACGTCACATTAGGCTGAAAGCCAGCTAATTCTGGAGAGTAGTCATCATCAGCAAGTAAAAGGGTATGCACCTGGCGGTAACTAGCGGCAACACCCGCTCCTGATACATCGATAATTTCGAGGTTAATGCTTTCCAAAGATTCAATTTTTGTGTCTTCATTGATATCTACGAGAAGGTCAACCGAAGTGGATGTTCCGGAGGAAAAAATAATTGTATTGTTTAATAATTCATAGTCTTCTTGATCAGCAGTGCCGCTGGATACTGCGACGGTCACCGTTACGGTACCTGAAGGAACCTCCGTAATTTCTAACCCAACGGCTACTTGTCCAATATTGCAGCTACTTCCTTCTGTCACCGAACTCATAGAAGTACTAAAAGCAACATAAGCCTGTGGCGGAAATAATGCCGGAGAAAAAGGCAACTCCATCCGGCGAGGAGAATTCAACATTACGGTACGGGCACGTGTTTTTTGATCTTCGGTAAAGATATTCATACAAGCATCATCGCTATAATCCATATAGTTTTCAACCATGTCTTCCGTTGGATCAGCCATTGGGTCGTCTATAAGGTTACAAGGAGACGTTTTATCTTCCGGACAACCGTAGTTGGCCATATCTGAATTGGGGGTATCTTCACAAAAATCATCTTCGGAACAACTACAACCTGGAACCGGCGCACCAAGGTTACAGCCCAAGCCATCTCCCCAGATATGGCGTAAACCAATCCAGTGTCCTACTTCGTGCGTTGCTGTTCGGCCCAAGTGATAAGGAGCATCCAGCAGAAAAGAACCATCATCAAGGTCCGCTGTACCAAAACTTTGGTAGCGAATAACTACTCCGTCTGTCGTCGCTTCTTCGCCAGAGCTAGGAAGGCCGGCCAATCCTGAGCCTTCCGGAAACTGAGCATATCCAAGTGTGGTATCATCTGGCGCAACAAATTTCACCGACCACATATTCATGTATTCCGTGGTCTCCCAAACGGTAGCTGCTTTAATGGTATTTTCCAAATCATCAACCGTTACACCATCCTGGTTGATATTGCGGCGATTAATGCCATTGGTGGCAGAGCCATCGGGGGCTGTTTGAGCCATTACGAACTCTATCTGCAAATCTGCACCAACAGGGTCTTCATTATAACCACGGGAACCTAAAATTTTACGAAAATCCTCGTTCATTACCTGTATTTGCGAAAGTGCTTGAGCGTCTGTAATATTTGGAGCGGTACCAATTGCTTCTCCATTATGAAGAATGTGTACCACTACCGGGATTTGAATGACCACTGCCCTATTGGGTCCAGTTTTTCTGCGAGTTTTGTACTCTGCAACCTTCGGTGCCAGCCATTCTTCAAAGGTCTGGATAGAAGGAAGATTGGGATTATTGATCTGGCGAATAGCATTCACCTCTACCGAGGAACAGCGCCGCAGGCCATCTGGCCCGACAGCCTGTTCCTGGAGAAGTGTCGAAAAGGAAACTTGGGTGTATGTGGCTCCTATCACTAAAAAAAAGGCAAGGAGCGTTGAGAGTAGTTTTTTGAAGCTATTGAGTGTAGTGTAGTTTCTCATGACTAAAATGCTTTGTGTACGTTTTCTTTCGTTCTTTCTTGATACATCAAAACTACGCCCAGAATGAGGGATTCATTCTCTAATCTGATATTTGAAAAAGCATGGGAAAAAAAAGGAACCCAATCGAAATTCCGACTGGGTTCCGGAACTATTAATTCAGAAATGTTTATTTGTAAAGGTTAAAACCGGTTTACTTACTCGACAATCAACTTCTTGCTTACCAGGTTGTCTCCTTCTTGAATCTGCACGAGATAGATACCAGCAGGCCAGTTGCTTACATCTAAAGATTGTTGCTTATTGTTCATCTCGCTTGTATACATCACTTGGCCACGCGCATCCATCACTCGGAGAGCTGCTGCTTCTGTCCAGTTGTTACGGAAGATTTGAACTTGGGTAGAACTTGGATTAGGAGCCAGTTCAAAATCACTGCTCACTGTAGCCAAAGTGTTGTTGCGGGCCGAAGGAACAGCTTGTGGTGTAGTGCTTTGCCCTTTTAGTTCTGTATTATTTACATCGAGAATAAGTATCTCGTCGGTAGCTTGTCCGGTGACAGCACCATTAGCCATTGAGAAGCTAGCAGTATTGGTTACGGTATAAGGATCATTGACCAATTCTACATCATCAATAAACCATCCTTCTGCGGCAGTCAGTACATCCGAAGCAAAACGGTAACGTAGGCGCAAGGTTTGTCCTGCAAATGGGCTCAAGTCTGCCATTGAATGGATAAATGCGCCAGAGTTACCGCCGAAGCAGAATCCATTAATCAGTGGGTTATCCGCTACAGCTACAAAGTTGTTGTAACCATTTTCTACAAACAATGGTCCGAGATCTGTCCAGGTTATTCCATCATCATTTGAGACCTCTACCATCCCGCCATCAAAGTTTTCTTCTGTGTTGAAACGGTGGGCAAAGCGTAGGTGAGTACCACTGGTTACACTCAATGGTTCATTCCAGGTGAGGGTAAGATTACTGAAATTGTCAGGATTGGTTGTCTTGAAAGAATAGTTGCCGCTGAAAGCATCTTCTGTCGTCCAAACGAACTGGTTTAAGCCAGGGGATACTGTCCAACCAAAAGGATTGTCTTCCAGGTCATCGCGCAGTAGCATTTCTGCTTGGCTAGGCGTATTTACACTCAAGGTAACGGTGATGGTATAGGTACTGTTGGCAGGTACACTGATCCCAGAGAAAACAAGCTCATTCCCAGCAGAAACAAAGCTATCGGATGCATTAACCACAGTGGTTCCAGCAGGCATTTCCTCTGTTACTTCGATTCCTCCGATTGCAGTTTCAGCGTTATTGATAATATTAATTTGTACGTCCATGGTACCGCCATTGCTGGCTAAACTCACTACTTCTGTCGTCATTTCTACCGAAGGCAGGCAATAGGTCGCTGGCATATCAAAAGCTTCCGTCTCATCACCGCGGCCGTTGGTACCAGACTGTGCACTGAAGCCCAAGCCGCGCTTAGCAAACGCTTCCCAAATCAGGCACTTGTTGGCACCACCATACAGAAGCTGATCAGCTGCCAAGATAGCATCACGTTGTTCCACGAAAGTGGGAGAACAAGGCTGTAACTTCAGGCCAGTCATGACCAATTGGATCGCTATATTATTACCGCCATTACCATTCACGATATCCGTATCATAACCATAGGCATCTACCAATTTTGCTGTCATTTCCCACAGCATGGTGGCCCAGATAAAGCCAACACCGTGTGGGGCTGAAATTTCGCTATTGTTTAGATCTCCATAAGTGTAATCGTTGATAGAAAAATCAGTGCTGTAACGTGCAGGGCGAATGCCGTCTCCGTCAGGAGCTTCCCCGAAAACGTAAGAACCAATACCACGGCCTTCTGCAAATACGGCAGGTACCGAGTTGGGGTTCATGGTAATCATATAACCGAAGAAATCACTCCATCCTTCACCGCTTTGCTCGTCGCCACCAAGGCAAGTAGCTGCCGGACCGCCCGTCAGGCGGGTAGAAATACCGTGGCCATATTCGTGCAGAATAACACCATTATCAAAATCACCGTCAATCAGTGGTACACCTGTCCAAAGAAACATCTGCATCCTGCCAGGCAGGCCATCTGCTAAAGTCAGGAAATTGGCGTTATCAACCCCTGAACCATCTTGTGCTTCTGCTAAAACAGCATCGTTTCCTGCACCGCCACGCCCGAAGTTGGTAGACTGAAAGTTACCTGCTGCTTCGGTAAAGCCGTAAGGGTAGAAAATATCGTGGATCAAGTTGTTCCAGTAAAACAGGTTGGTGATTGCTGCGTCGCGAAAAGCAACTGGTGGCAGACTGAGGTCGGCATCAAAATCAAAAACCAGTGGCTGCTGACCAGGCAAACCGCCTACAGCAGGAATACCAGTACTTGCAGGACCAGGATCTTGGTAGGCATATACATTGTTTCCTTTGGTGATATTGTGCTGCAACAAACCATCATTGTGCCAGCCAAGCGGAGAAGCTGTTGGATCACCACTAGCGCCCACTAGCGTGCGCTCACCGAAGGTTGGCGCTTCAATCGGCGCATCGTATACACGGTAGAAATTAGCGCCGGAGAAGGCTGCTGTAGCCGTGTTTTGCTGGGTAGACTTTAGCATTTGTTCCAGCTTATTGGGCTGGGTTAGTTCGCACGCTTCCCCGTGGGTATGGTCGTGGCTTCCGGTTTTACTAAACTGACAGTGGATGACCAGATCCTGGCGGTTCAACTCGCGGCCGCTGCGGGCATCGAGGTACATTTGCCAGTAGTTATTTTCATCGAGGGTGTAGATTCCTACCTCCCAGGCGAGGGTGAGATCACCGTTCCGGTTAATGATATATACCAACCTGGCGGGGATGTCCATTGCTGTATAAGCTGTTTGCTCAAAAATGTAGCTGTTAGCATTTTTAGTGGTTTTTTGAGTGAGTTTATCTGCTGCAACGCCTAGGTTGCCCAAAGCCGCCTCTACTGCTTCTGCAGCACTGAGACTAGCTTGTTGGTTACGGGTTTTCTGTGCCAGATTAGCTGTAAAGTGATCGGCATGATAGGCCAATTTTCCGGTGCCATCGAAATGCAGTCCACCTTGCGCATCTACAATAGGAATACCTTGGTACTGCTGTTGTACATATACGTGGGTGAGGCCCGATTTTTCATCCGTATACTGAGCCGTAATTTCCAGTTCATTAAAATCTGCATCCTGAATACGGTCGCTCTTCTCTTGTAGTAAGATTGTTCTTACGTCGTCTGTGGTATAGGTTTTCTGTGCCATTAATCCTGTGCAAAAGAGAATGGCGGCCAGGAGTAAACCGCAGGGCTTAAAAATCCTATTGTGTGGTAGTGTGTACGAATTCATTATATCTGATTTATAAGTTTGTAACAATGAGAAGAGGTTGATTTCAGAAGGGCACTGTTCTTCCTCTTGTTACAAATGTGCAGCAAAACAGGGCCGAAAGACCGCTCGTCTGATATTTGAAAAAGCATGGGAAAAAAAATCAGAAAATAAATTCTCAACCCTATCAGTTCTTAGGTTGATACATTTTTTCCATGAAAATTTTCCAAAAACACATCTTATGACTTATCAAAATGGAAGTTTCAGCACATTGATTATTATACTGATATTCAGCTTTTTATCTTGCGAAAAAGAGAACAACAGCGACCAGCTTCAAGGAGAAGTAGAGGTCGAAATCACAGATGCTCCGGTAGATGACGCGGGCGTTCAAGCGGTCTTTGTAACCATTGCCGATGTACGGATTGATGGCCAATCACTCAATGGATATTCAAAAACTTCACTGGATATTCTGGCTTACCAAAACGGGAATACCGAATTATTAGGTGCTTTGGATTTGGACGCAAAGACTTACAGCAACATCACTTTGGTACTCGATTATGAAACTGACGCTAGTGGCAACAGTCCCGGCTGTTACGTTCTCGATGAAAACGGCAACAAGCAACCGGTTCGCAGCACCAGCGACGAAGTGCGTATTAGCAATAATTTCGACATCATTGCCAATCAAACCACCAAGCTTTTAATTGACTTCGATTTGCGTAAGTGCCTGACCAGAGAGGACACCCCTACTCCACAAGATGAATATGAATTTGTGAGTAGTAGCCGTTTCAACAGCTCCCTGAGGTTGGTCAACCGTAACGAAACCGGCGTCATTGCTGGTAACTGTCAGGATTTCGTTTCCAATAGTGAGACCCTAGTGGTATTTGCTTACCGCAAGGGGACCTACAACCGCGCCAATGAAGTAAATGGCGAAAATGACCTTACATTCCAAGGCGCGGTAACAAGTGCTGTTGTCGCTAACAATGGTGATTATGAGCTTCACTTCTTAGAAGCAGGTGATTATGAAATTCACTTTGCTGCTTTTGAAGATGAAGACAATGACGGTACCACTGAATTGCAGGGCACCCTCTTATTAGATGCTATTACAAGTATTGATTTGGGAGCTATTAAAGTGGATGCACAAGCTACAATTACAGCCAATGTGATCGTCACGGGCATTATTCCGCTATAAAAAATGAACATTATTAACTAAACCTGAGTTAAAGGGGTATCCATCATCAGCGACGGGTACCCTTATTTTATTAACCTACGAATTTTCCGAATTCATTCATCATTTTTTCTACCTTACCGCTGAACAATACTTTAATGACTAACAATTTCGAAAAAAGGGATCAATTAGAGCAGCAAATTGCGCTCCTCCTCAGCCGGTCAGACCGTGCTGCGATTGATCTTATTTATCAAAATTACGCGGAAACGTTACTGGGGGTTATCAAACGTATTGTAGGTTCACACGAGATTGCTGAAGAGGTTCTCCACGATACTTTCATAAAGATCTGGAAAAACGCACTAAAGTACCAACCAGGAAAAGGAAGGTTATTTACCTGGTTTGCCAACATTGCCCGTAATACGGCTATAGATAAAGTGCGTTCTGCAGGTTTTCGTAAAAGCCGAGAAACCACTAGCACCGAAAATCTCGTAAGTATTGATGTATTGGGAAGTGAAGAGTCGAATATAGCAGACGCTGGCCTCCAGAAAGTCCTCGACTCCATCGACCCCAAGTACCGTCAACTGATTGACCTAGCTTATTTCCAGGGATATTCCCAAAGAGAAATCGAAAAAGAACTCGGTATTCCTCTTGGGACAATAAAAACCCGCCTTCGGAAAGCAATTGATCTGTTGCGCGAACAACTCAAGGATGATCATCTCAAGCAACTTTTGACGATCATCGTTACATTAACGAACCTTTTAAACGATTGGCACTGACGTGGACATCAAAGCATACATAGCATCTGGCATTTTGGAGCAATACGCTTTCGACCTGCTCTCTCCTACCGAGAGAAGCGAGGTAGAAGCTAATATCCAGAAATACCCTGAGCTGGTAGAAGAATTGCGTCAGATAGAGTACGCCATAGAGAAATATCTTTCCCTTTATCAAGACAGCCCAAGTCCTGACTTTCAACAACGGCTCAATGACAGCCTGGAGAATATAGTCCCTGACCCATTGCCTACACCTCCAACAACTCCACCTGCTAGTGGTGGTATAAACGGATGGCTCACTGGGCTCGCAATCATTGCCCTAGCTGCTGCCGCTTGGTTATTCTTCGACAACCAACAAAAAGACCGCAACTATCAGGAGCTGGCTACTGAATACCAGAATCTGCAACTGGATTGTGATGAAACCACCGAAACCAACCGTGGTTTGCTCAACCAATTGCAGACCATTCGCCAATCGGGCAACAGCCTGATACAAATGCGAGGAACAGATAAAGACACAACGGCTTTCGCCTCAATCATTTACAACACCGAGACGAAGAAATCTTACCTTGACATCGTTAACCTCGCTACCCCTGATGCCGATAAGCAATACCAGCTATGGGCTATCGTAGACGGCACCCCGGTAGACATGGGGGTCTTTGACGTTACCGTTGACACCAACAGCACGCTTCAAGAAGTACCCTTTATTGAGAATGTCCAGGCCTTTGCGGTTACACTGGAACCCAGAGGGGGTAGCATAGTGCCTACGCTAGAGGAGATGGTGGTGGTCGGTACGGCTGGGTAGTGCTCATCCCGATGCTCGGGATTCGCGGAAGTGTTCGCTGCGCTCACGGGGGTATTCGTCCCGATACCTCGGGACTCATGGTGGTGCTCTTCCGACGAATCGGAATCGCGGGAGGTGCTCGCTGCGCTCGCGGTTTTTTGGGCCTCAATAAAGTATACTATCCTTATTTTTACCGAATCCACTATTTCTGAAGGAGTTCCAGTCGGCAATAGTCTCCCTCCTATACGTGATTCTGAAATCCGCGAGCGCAGCGAGTACTAACGCAAGCGCGAGCAAGCACTCTACACTTCCACATTCGTTTTTACCAATAACTTCTCGCCTTTTTGCAAAACAGATTTTGGCACGTTATCCTGGATCACATCATTTAGCTTAAGTAGTAGATGCTTTTTAGGGTCATTATTTAAGAAGATCATACTTATTTCCCTTGCTCTTACTGGGCCTGCTATTTTTTTGATCATGTCCTCATGGCTGGGGGACACATTGAGCGTTGCCAGTTCTGGAAGAAAGGTAAGGCCGCCTTTATGTTCAACAATACGGCGCAATGCTTCGATAGAGTTGCTACCATATTCCAATTGAGGCTTCTGCTTATTCAAACGGGTGAGTTGGCACATATTGTTGACCTGATCACTGAAGCAATTCCCTTCATTGAGGAGCCATAAATCCTCTGTCCTGATGTCTTCCAGGCTGACTTCAGGTTGCTCGAAAAAGGGATGTTTGTAAGAAACATAGAGGAAGAATTTTTCAAAAAACAATGGGACATACTGAAAAGCCAACTGACTGGCTATAGGTGTGGATATTATCCCCCCGTTGAGCTCGCCATCCAGAATACCACGTACGATATCTTTGGTCATCATCTCCTGAACATTAAGCTTGATTCGGGGATGTTTCTCCTGTAAATCCTGAATAAAAAACGGCACCAGGTAAGGAGCAAGCGTAGGAATGATTCCAACGGTTAAAGAACCTTCCACATCCTCTTCTAATTGGAGAGCAAACTCCTTGAGTTGTTGGGCTTCCAGCAATACCATTTGAGCCCGTTCCAGAAAACGCCTTCCTGTGGGTGTTGCTTTTATGGGCTTAGTTTGCCGGTCAAAAACAGCAAAACCCAGCTCATTTTCCAGCTTTGTAATCTGCTGACTGATAGCCGGCTGACTGAGGCCAGCCTTTTTTGCGGCCTTGCTGAAAGAGCCGGTTTTTCTTAGATGAAAGGCATACTCAAGCTGCTGAAGTGTCATGGTACCTCCTACTTTTTAATAAGCAAATCTAATAACACTATCATTGGCATTATAATTACTTATTGTAAATTTGGAAATTAATCGACAAGGCTATAACCAAAATTATTTAAAGGATGATTTTTTTTGATGCTATCCGCGCTGGAAACATAGAGGAAGTAAAAGCCCAACTTGCTGACAATCCTGCCCTAGCAGAAGAAAAAGATGCACGGGGGTTCACACCGCTCGTAATGGCAACCTATAGTGGCCAAATGCCCGTTGTAAAGGTTCTTTTGGCTGCAGGTGCCGATATCGACGAACAGGCTGGATCTGGTAATACCGCATTAATGGGCGTTTGTTTTAAAGGGTCTGAAGAGATGGCCAATCTACTGTTGGATCACGGCGCCGGGGTGAATATCCAAAACACAAGCGGAGCTACAGCGCTTATCTACGCTGCCACGTATGGCCACACCGCTATAGTGCAAATGCTCCTAGAAGCGGGAGCTTACAGAGGTCTAAAAGATACAGATGGTAAAACAGCACTGGATCACGCTAAACACCAAGAAGTGGCCGACCTGCTAAAGACTTCGTAAACAAAACCTGAGGCTGCAAAACCATCAAAAAAGCCTTCACTTAAATATGCCCTCTCTAATGCAGAAACCTATTATCGAAGCTTGTGTAGAAACAATCAACGAAGCAATCAACGCTGCTCAACGAGGAGCAAGTCAGCTAGAGTTATGTAGCGACTTGGCGCAAGATGGTCTGACGCCAGCACTCGCCCTTACCAAGCGTACTTTAGCAGCCGTCGATATTCCGATAAAAGTGATGATTCGCCCCAGGGGAGGAAATTTCGCATTTACCTTGAAAGAGTTGCGTCTTATGTGGGATAGCATAATGGAATTCCAGAAAATAGGTATCCGACATTTTGTTATAGGGATGGCTACGCCAGAAAACGAGCTGGATATCCCTGCCATTAGTGCGCTTTGCGCGGCATTTCCGGAGGAGGAATTCACCTTGCATAAGGTGGTTGACTACGTAACTGATCCGCTCGCCAGCATTCCGGCCCTTAATCAGATACCTAACCTGACCAGTATTCTCACCTCTGGTGGTGACCCCACCGCGCTGGAAGGTGCTGATCAAATCATGGCCATGCAAGACTTATTACATCCGTCCAAACACATCATTGCTGCCGGAAAAATTACTCAAGACAACCTGATACAGGTACAAAGCAAGATTCAAGTACCTGCCTATCATGGCCGGCGGATTTTGGGGGAGTTGTAGGTAGGGTATTGGGCCCTACGCTGAAGCACATTTATGTGTTTGGTTTTAGTCTCGGATGAGGTCGAACCTCAATTCATATTGGATCACCAGATACAAGAATCAAAATAGAGGGCGATATTTATTACACGCGACCTCATCCGAGAAAACATGGCCCCAAAGCCTTATATCTTCTGCCATGCCTTTCTTAGGACATAAGCTGAAATGATGCTAATCACCGTTCCAACAATGGCATAGGGCATATTGCCATAGAGCCAAAACCCGGTGGTAAACAAGATGCCGTAGACGAGGAAAATCCCCGCAAACATACCTGATAATTCTCGCGGTAATTTTCCGATCGTAACCTCTTCTTTTGTAATAACCTGATCCGCTAAGGCTTGCGCTACAACCGGCTTCCACCCCATTCTGTGAGGCTTAATGAGTTGGTAAAAATGCACCAGGGTTCCTCGATCAACGGAAGGTGTGAGAAAGGTGACACTTACCCAGCCAATGGTGGTAATGGCAACACTCAGCAATAGCTCGATGTGGTTAGGAAAATAGCCTGGGATGATGAATTTGAATACAATAGCAATAACAAACGAAATCACCATTGCTGACAATTCACTGTAGGCATTGATTCGCCACCAAAACCAGCGCAGGATAAAGAGTAATCCCGTTCCTGCACCCATAAGGACAATGATATCAAAAGCTGTTTTCGCATTTTGTAAAAAGAGGGCCAAAACAGCTGCAACAACCATCAACAGCATGGTAGATAAACGCCCAATCCAGACCATCTTTCGCTCGCTCACTGATGGGTCAATAAAGCGCTTGTAAAAGTCATTGACGATGTAAGAAGAGCCCCAATTGAGGTGAGTAGAAATGGTAGACATGAAGGCCGCTATCAAAGAAGCGATCACGATGCCCAACAGGCCATTGGGTAAATAAGTAAGCATGGCCGAATAGGCCAAATCGTCATTGACAACACTTTGGTCAACATTAGGAAATGCCGCACTGATGGAATTGAGGTCAGGGAAAACAACGAGCGAAGCGAGAGCGATAAGTATCCATGGCCATGGCCGTAGTGCATAGTGTGCAATATTGAAGAAAAGTGTGGCAGCAATAGCGTTTTTCTCATCTTTGGCAGCCAACATACGTTGCACGATATACCCGCCACCACCGGGTTCGGAGCCCGGATAATAAGCGGCCCACCACTGCACCGCCAGCGGAATAATCAAAAGACTGATCAGTGCATCCTTATCCGAAAACGAAGGGAGTATATCTAGTTTATCAATGACATTTTCGTGTTGCAGCAGTTCTGTCAATCCACCCACCTCGGGGAGGTTTACAATAACAATAGCTGCCCATATCGTGCCTATCATTGCAATGATAAACTGGAAGAAATCTGTCAGAATGATACCTTTCAAGCCACCGATTGCCGAATAAATGACTGTTACGACCGAGGCAATAAGCAGTGTTTGGATGGGCGATAAGTTCAGCATCGTGCTTCCAATTTTGATAGCAGCCAGACAAACCGTAGCCATGATCAAAATATTGAAAACAACCCCTAGGTAAAGCGCCCGGAAGCCTCGCAAAAAAGCGGCTTCCTTGCCGCTGTACCGCAATTCGTAAAACTCCAGGTCTGTAAGAATGCCTGACCGCCGCCATAGTTTAGCATAAATAAAAACGGTCATCATTCCTGTAATCAGGAAAGCCCACCATTCCCAGTTGCCGGAGACGCCGTTTTTCCTGATAATATCCGTAACCAGGTTAGGAGTATCTGCCGAGAAGGTCGTTGCTACCATAGATACGCCTAGCAGCCACCAAGGCATGTTTCTTCCGGAAAGGAAAAAATCCGAAGAACTTTTTCCACTCTGCCTGGAAACCATGATCCCAATCACCAGCGAAACAATAAAGAAGGCCGTAATAAAGGACCAATCGAGTATACTTAGTGTCATGACAACTGTTTATTTATTTTACGCTTATTTCATCCACAAAGAGCCACGATGCGTTACCCGCTCCTTGTTGCCCTTGCGGTATGATGCCGAAATTCTTAATCTCTATTCTTATGTATCGGGTAGCGATCGCCGGAAAGGTAATCCTGGGACTTACGACCTTAGTAGCTCCTGTCACCTGCTCTAAACTACCGACTTCAGTGAATGTTGTTCCATCTTCAGAAGCAGCTACTACCACTTGGGCTGGCAGGTAAATCCACTGCCCTTCTCCTTTGAAGAAGCGAAAAACGACTTCGCTAATTTCCTTTTCGGCGCCAAGATCAATGGTGGCTAAACAATCCTCTCCTGAAAAGCCAAGCCATTCCTCATCTCCGTACCGTTCATCACTGCCATTGACGCCATTGAGGAGTGCTTCTGGCCCGCCGCTATTGAATTTAGGGTGAGGAGCATTGGCCAAGGTAACAGTATGGCCCGTAGCCAAATGAAAGCGAATTTCCTGCTGCCAGCCTCTTCCCACGGCTTTACCCTCCAAGTAATTTTGAGCTCTGATGGTCGTGGTCGTATCAACCACCAAAGTATTGGTATAAATCGGGTTTTCTGGCCCTGGCTCACTACCATCAAGCGTGTAATGAAGCTGTGCATTTTTAGCAAGGGTGCTCAGGCTCGTTACAACTTGCCCCTCTTTGGTATCAATATCTGCTGTGATTTCATAAAGGTGATTAGCTGGCTTTATTCCCATTTTTTCCAATCGTTGGAGGTGGGTGGTTAAGCGCACTACGAAATCTTCAAATTCCCGATTCTCTCCACTCCAAACCACTTCTGCCAATGCACAGAGGCGTGGAAAGATCATATACTCCAGCTTCTCCTGGGTGATAATGTACTCGGTCCAAACGTTCGCTTGCGCTCCCAGAATAAAATGGTGCTGCGAGGCCGGTAATTCTTCTGGAATTGGATTATAGCCATAGACTTTTTCCAGGGGCGTCAAGCCACCAATGGCCAGTGGTTCGTCAGGGTGATCACTCTGGTAGTAATCGAGATAACAATGAGAGGTCGGTGTCATGATGACATCATGGTCGGCATTGGCCGCTTCGATACCTCCCTCGATACCTCTCCACGACATGATGGTTGCATTGGGAGCGAGGCCGCCCTCCAGAATTTCATCCCAACCAATGATTTGCTTTCCTTTTTCATTTAAAAAAGCTTCTATTCGGCGGATGAAATAGCTCTGTAATTCATGCTCATCTTTTAGTCCTTGCTCTTTCATCAACTGCTGACAGAAAGCACTGTTCTCCCATGCCGACTTTGGGCACTCGTCGCCGCCGATATGGATATATTTCCCAGGAAAAAGGCCAGCGACTTCCGCTAGCACATT
This sequence comes from Lewinella sp., assembly GCF_050633125.1. NCBI lineage: Bacteria > Pseudomonadati > Bacteroidota > Saprospiria > Saprospirales > Lewinellaceae > Lewinella > Lewinella sp. The sequence goes on along the minus strand of NZ_JBOEFX010000050.1, from coordinate 78,668 downwards.
TTCCAAAAACGTAAAGGTCGCTTCGGTTGGGCAAAAAATATTTTCTGATACGCCCCACTTTTGCCATACTTCAAAAGGCCCTTCAGTGCAGGCCAATTCCGGATAGGCAGCGAGTGCCGCCTGGGCATGCCCTGGCAACTCGATTTCAGGAATAACCTGTACAAAGCGTTCCTCGGCATAACGAATAACCTCCTTGATCTCTTCCTGTGTATAAAACCCACCGTAGCGCTGACCATCAAACTGATGAGGTTCATCATTATAATGCCCGACCAGCGTTCCGTTTCTAAAAGCGCCAACCTCCGTTAGTTTTGGGTATTTTTTGATCTCAATTCTCCATCCCTGATCATCGGTAAGGTGCCAATGAAAAGTATTCATTTTATGATAAGCCAGCTGATCAATGATTTTCTTTACACTTTCCACCGGATAAAAATGGCGCGCAACATCAAGGTGCATTCCACGGTAGGAAAAGCGGGGCTCATCCTCAATTTCGGCACAAGGAAAAAACCAAACACCTTCTGATTGGGCATCAAAAGATAACAATTGCCGCAAAGATTGAACGGCATAGAATATCCCTTTTGCAGTGGCAGCTTGCACACTTACCTGCTGTGGCGTTATGGAAAGATGATAGCCCTCAGGCGCTTCGATGGTAGTCGCTAGCTGAAAGACAATCTGGTTGTCACCTTCCGATTCTCCTTGCGTTAAGGTTAGGTCATTCGACGCATTCATTTGCTCTACAAATTGCTGCACAACTGCGTCTACGCCCTCATTCTGCCCTTCCACAAAGACGGTGGTAGCTTCGTTGATAATAAATTGGCCTTGCTGTGGCACCACGCTTTGAGGTAGAGGGATAACCGCATAGCTGTTCTCCAAGTCCGTTGCTACAGGAGAGCACGACTGCACGAAAACGGCCATACAAAAGGATAGGAATATATATCTGAACATAGTACAGTTTTAAGGATATTGCAATTTTAGTTTCATTGTCTTACCTCACGGTTCCCCAGGTGATCAAAACCTTTTGAGCGTTCGTAAGTAATCATGTCTCCTGGTCTGAAGTTGGTGATAAATGCCCGTCGTCGCCGATCCGTGCTATTCCCCCGAGCGTAGTGAATCGTTCGGCCTGAATGAAAAGTGCAACTTCCGGCAGAGATTTCCGCCGCGATGGCTTCCTCCTCCTTGGCTTCGCATTGTAGTGCGCCTCCCTTACCCGTTTGATGATGAGGCCGTAAATTTACTTCGTGAGAAGCTGGAACAAACCACATGCAACCATTTTCCTTTTGCACATTATCTAATGCGACCCAACAAGATACCGCCCGCTTGTCGGGCATGTCTATCCAGTATGCTTCATCCTGGTGCCAAGGAGTGGGCGTATTGGTATGGGGTAATTTATCAATCAGCATATCAAAATCAAGAGCCATATCATCACCTAACAAAATTTTTGAAATGGCAAGCGCTCGCTGATGCAGCATCGAATTTTGAAGCGCAGGATAGAGCAATGATGGTCTCATAATCTGCACAATCTTTTCCGGCTGATCAGGACTGGATGCTCCACTTAAATCTGATCGCTGCCCTTGGGCATCAATCTTACCATTCAAGAAGTCTTCATACACTTCCCGGAAGTAATTCACTTCTTCGGTAGTCAGTAGGTTTTCGTAAACGAGGTAACCTTCTTTTCTGAAAAAAGCTATTTGTTCTGATGTAACCATAAACTTAGATTCAGTTATTCAATTGATAGGCCACCACAGCCTCTTTGTTACGTGCAAAAAGTAGGTATTGAGTCGTCTTCGACGTTATTATAGCCACTTGGTTAGTGCGCCCGCGTACCAGCAATCCGCTCTCTTCTGGCGTTGCTGCTACAAATCCCCCTCCTTCCTGCTGAAGCAATACCAGCCCGTGGTTACCATCCATTCTTCCAAGTTTCACTTTTGCTTGTAAGGTGTTTCCTGCCAGGATGAGATCTGTTTTTCCATCTTGATCTACATCAGTAGCGGTAATTGCATGAACAGGGCTCATTTGAGCACTTGCAGGTAGTGGTCTAGACTGTAACTTGCCATCAATATTCTCGAAAATCATGGTCTCTAAATAAGAAGCCTGATACTTCCTTGCTTCCGCAATGGCTTCTGGAAGGAGAATATCTGGCAGCTGAGCCGTGGCATAATCTTTAAAATAAAGGAATTTCCGTTTCAACTCCGGCAACTGACTTATCAAATCATCGCGTGATGCAAAAGGCCAAGATTGACCATCGACATGGTAAAAAAGCAGGGGGTCAACACCTCCGTTATTGTCAAAATCACCGGCGTACAACTCCAGGGGCTCTTCTTCACTCGCCTTTAGTTGGGTATTGATTCCTAAATTCCCTGCCACCACATCCAGGTCTCCATCCTGGTCAATATCCACCAGATGGAGGCTGTTCCACAAACCAAAGTAGGGCTGAGAGAAATACTTTTGAGTTTGCTCTACCAATTGACCATTGGCGAATTCATAAATCCGAGGTGTTGTCCATTCTCCCAAGACCAATAATTCCATTTTTTGATCTCCGTTGAAATCGCCCCAGGATGCGGCTGTGACATTATCCGCCGGAACGTCCTGGCTCGTGAAATTCCCGGAACCATCATTTAGCAATAATTGGCTTGGGTAACTTTCCGGGTATCCTCCATATTTATAGCCTCCTCCTATAAAGAGGTCTGTATCGCCATCCTGATCAACATCTGCGGCGGCTACACAATTGGTACTAATATGCTTGGTTGGCAAAGTATTTCCATCTGTTCTAAAAGCACCATTGGGTGTGCCAAAGTAAAGGCGATCTCTAAGCTGTGGGGCCTCTGCCGGAAACTCGTAACTGCCACTGGCAACATACAAATCGAGGTAATCATCGCCGTTGGCATCAAAGAAAACAGCATCACTGTCTTCGTAAATCATGGATTCAGGAGAAGAGAGCAAGGAGTTTACTGACATAAATCCACCTTCCTGCTTTTGGTACCACAACTGCCCTGCGGCACCCGCACCATTGCCCATGAAAACATCGTCTAATCCATCTCCATTGGCATCCCCTACCGCAAGTGCTGGCCCCATACAAGAAAAGAACCAGGGCAGCAATGACTGTATTTTGAAATCATTGAAACTTCGTTCTTCATGTTTAAAATCCAATAAAGAAGTTGCGCTAAACAACGAACTGGCGGCCTTCTTTTCTGTCGTGTTTTGCTGCGCAGTCTCTAGGTCTACCTCCAAGGTTTGGTCAACAGCCACATTATTGAGAACAACCTGTGAATGATTGGGAAGAACAAGTACCACCGAATCCACTTGGCTGATATTTCCTAAACCAAAATGCAAAACCCCACCTACCGTCGACTGAAAGCCACGCACAGGTTGCTGCTCCTGAAAGAAGACTTTCCCCTGAGCATGGGCATAGACCTTTGTACCAATCCCCTGTGGGTTTTCTTTATTACCAGAAAGGTTTATTTTCAGGTAATGATTGTCGTTAATAGCGCGTGCGTTGTTTTGGTATACCGTCGCATAGTCGCCCGTGTTATTCAGGACCAAATCAAGGTCGCCATCATTGTCCAGGTCGGCATAAGCTGCACTTTGAGAGACCATTTCCTTATCCAAGCCCCACGTAGAAGTATGGTTCTCGAACCGTAAGCCGTCTATATTTTTAAAAAAATAATTGGGAACGATGATAGGCGGCATTTCGGCCATGTACCCCTCAAAATCAACGGGCGTTTCTCCCCGATTTATTTTTATCACCTCATTGGCTGTAAAGTTCAAAAAGTCCATATCTGTATGGTCTTTGGGATAACCATTTGCTACAAATAAGTCTTTGTACCCATCATTGTCAAAATCAAAAAACAGGGGTGCCCAACTCCAGTTGGTATTAGAGACACCGGCAAACTGTCCGATCTCGGTAAAAGTGCCGTCTCCATTATTGAGCTGGAGCATATTCCTACTCGATTGGTGATGAAAACCATCCTCTGCAAGCATATTTATTTTATCGTAATTGTCGACTCCAGCGTGCATTTTCTGCTGATAATTACTGTGAGGCAACATATCTAAACTAACGAGGTCTACGAGTCCATCGTTATTAATATCGGCCATATCTGACCCCATAGAAAACATGGCTGTATGGTCAAAAGCTCCGGAAGCCATATCTTTAAAAGTCCCGTCTTGCTGATTGAGGAAAAGGTAATCCGGTTCATTAAAATCATTCCCAATATAGATATCCGGCCAACCATCTTGGTTGATGTCCGAAATGCTGATCCCCAGACTGAAAGTCAACACATTTCCGTAGATGCCGGCCTCCGTCGTTACATTGGTGAATTGAGCACCATCGTTGCGAAAAAGCTTATTGGTAAAATCCGGATCTTTCTTGTTGCGCAACTGAAAAACTTCCTGCGAACCCCGAGAATATTCGACGGTAGAATGATTTAGTAAAAACAAATCCAAATCACCATCAAGGTCATAATCAAAGAAAGCACTGTGGGTGGAATAAGCAAGATCGTCAATCCCATACTCCGCTGCTTTCTCAGTGAAAGTCAGGTCGCCATTATTGATAAATAGTAAGTTGGACCGCAAATCATCAAAGGGATAACCGGCTCGGCAAATGTAGATATCCAGCCAACCATCCTGGTTGATATCCACGGTCGTTACACCAGTACACCATCCTTCTTTCTCTGCTATTCCTGAAGAGGTTGTCACATCTTCAAAATGAAAATCACCTTGGTTAATATACAGCCTGTTCTTGACCATATTACCGGAGAATACGATGTCTTCAAGTCCATCGTTATTAAAATCTCCTATTGCCAGGCCTCCGCCGTTGTTAAAATATTGGTACTTGAAGATGTTGAAGTTTTCATCTTCGCGGAGCAGATTCCTAAAATCAATTCCTGTCTTATTGCGGCTTACTTCCGTAAACAATTCCTGCTTATCAGAAGATTGGCAAGCAAGCAATAAGGTTCCTAAAAGAACGAAAACACTACAGATACGAAGCATAGGCGAAGGATTTATAAAGAAGGCATTTTGACCACAAATATTGTGATCAAAATGCCTAACCAAAGTAGTGTATTAAATCTTAATCAATATCCCACCAAAGGCTTACGCCGCCATTGTCTGAGCCTCCCAGGCAATCGATGCCACCTTGTACCCCGTTAGGGTTTTGGGCATATTCACTTGATGGATACTTGACACGCTTGATCTGCTCGTCGGTATCAATTTCGCCATTGCTATTGTTCAACACAACAGGAAATAGCGGAGGATAGCTCGTACGGCGGTATTCCGACCAAGCCTCCTGCCCGTCAGGGAACATCGCAATCCACTTTTGGGTGATGATTCTCTCCAGCGTCGTTTCAAAATCATCGCTATTGTCCCAAGCAATTGTTACGTTGCTCATGGCGCTGATACTGTTGTCATTATTGAATGCATCAACATAATCAATAGCAGTATTGGTATTGTCAGCGAGGTAAGCATCTACGCCGCCAAGGCCAAATTGTTCAAATGATTTACGAACACCTTCTTCGTACAGTTCCTGAGCAGTCCCGCCCATATTCCAACCACGAAGTGCTCCTTCTGCACGCAGGAAGTAAACTTCTGAACAAACCATGATCTGCACATCGCCCAAGCTCTGTAAAGCCGAGAAATCTACATAATCACCCTTATCAGCAATAGGAATACCTATGCGGATACCTTTGTAGGCATCAGCCACGATTTCCGAAGGACGGAAATAAGCATCTAAACGAGGATCGTTATAACCTACTAAAATAGATTCCATAGGCGCGCCCATACGAATATCATTCCAAGCATTATTGATGGTATTCATCGGATGAGGAATACTGTTCTTAATCGTAAAACTACCCTCATTTTCTGTCATCAAGCCCATTGGATGGGTGTAAGCTGCTTCTGCTTCCTGCTTAGCCCTTACTGGATCTACTTTAGAAATACGGATTGCCAGGCGGAGGCGCAAAGAGTTGGCATACTGTATCCACTTGGTAATATCGCCAGCATATACTTCGTCGAAACTGGAGAAAGGTTGCTTTCCAGGGTTGGCATCCACGTAATTGGTCAACTCATTGATACCATCATTGAGATCATTGAAGAAAGCATCATAAGCATCCTCCACACAATCGTATTCAATCGTACCATCGGCTTCTACTTGCCCAAATTTAGTATAGATGATGGGGCCGAAAATATCTGCCACCCTGTGCATCGCTGTCACTTGAACGATCTTCAACCAGGCAACAAATTCAGGGAATTTATCGCCGGCATTGCTTACTACATCAAGACCTGGCGCCATAACATCCTGGTAGGCAGGGTTCCATGCCCAAGTGTTCCAACCGTCTACCAAATTGTAATTCATATTATTAGAATTACCTGCAAACGGGGTCGGTGGCATCATATAGCCAGAGTAAACATCCCCCATCAGGTTCTGCTGAAGCTGGGTTACCCAGGCTGGTGTGTGAACATAAATGTTCTGGATAATATTGATAAAAGGTTCTCCCACCAGTTTGAAGTCGCGCTCCAAATCGGCGTTGGTAATCGCGTAAGGATCTTGATTATACTCTTCAAAATCTTTATCACAACTTGAAAAGTTGAAGCATAAGAGGGTCAGTAAAAAAGCTGAACCCAGGTAATTAATATATTTCATCATTGTTTTTCTTTTTTAGAAAGGAACAGCACGAAAATAAAAGCGTTTTTTTTCATAACAGTTGAATAAGCGCTTCATTTTAAGCGCTTTAACTATTTGGAAAACTTAGAAAACCTCGCAGAAGCAGCGAAGCTAAATCGCACTTTATTTTCTGCGCAATACAAAGGCACTGTTAATGCCAAATCAAATTACAAACCCTAAGATTTCGTCGCCGCTTAGAATCCGAGTGAAAGATTGAAACCAAAGCTGCGAGTAGATGGCAAACTGAATACATCTACCCCTTGGAAACCTACGCCGGTAGAGAAGGTCACATCGGGATCAAAGGGTGCATTGTTAGTGATGAAAAACAAGTTTCTACCAATCAGTGAAATCCTAGCGGTATTCAGGAAACCTAAGTTCTCTGTAAATGACTTTGGCAAATTGAAGCCTAAAGACAACTCTCGAAGGCGGATATTGGTAGCATCGTAAACGTAGTTTTCGGTAATACCTGAACGGCCTCCTACTGCGGTGTAGTAAGCTTCGGCATCCACTTTGGTACCGTTTACCTCGACTCCTCCTGCATCACGCGCATCGGCAGAACGCTGGGAGACCCCAAATTCATCCAATAATGCCTCGGTAATAGACATCACTTCGCCGCCAAAACGGCCATCAATAAGAAACTTAAGGGTTACACCTTTGAAGGTAAGGGTATTAGATAAGCCAGCCATAAAGTCTGGATTAGGGTTACCCAAATACTCTAGTGCGCCCTCCGTTGGCTGTGGTGCGCCACCATCCAACAGGATATTACCATTGGCATCGCGAGCAAACTTACGGCCATAGATATCACCGAAAGAACCTCCCGTTCTGATCACCATTGCGTAACTGTTTACACCGGCATCATTGATAAAGAATTCACCGTTATCAAGTGCAGGGTGCAACTCAATGATTTCATTTCTGTTAGCCGCCGCATTTAGCCCCATATTCCAGCTGAAGTTATCCGTTTGCACCAAATCCAGGCCAAGAAAAACTTCAACACCGGAGTTTTCAACATCACCAGCATTCACCAGGTACTGTGAAAACCCGCTACCAGCAGGAGCACTAATGCGCAAGAACTGATTGGTTGTATTGGTCTTGTAATAAGCCAGGTCAAGGCTCAGCTTATTGTTAAACGTTCGGAAGTCTAAACCAATCTCCAGCGACTTGGAAAGTTCTGGCTCTAGCGTGCTACCAGGAATAGGACCTACACGATTTACATTCAAACCTGTAACGGAAGAAATTTCGTGGTTGCTGGTACGCGCGTTAACAACATAAGCTGAAACGTCATTACCTACAGTAGCATACGATGCACGTAATTTAAGGAAATCAATACCATTGCTGCCCATAAGTTCACTAAGTACAACACTACCCCCTACCGAATAATAGAGGAAGGATTGATCAGGCAAGGCAGATGACCAGTCGTTTCTCACTGTTGCATCCAGGTAATAGGTGCTATTGAGGCCTAAAGAAACGCTTCCAAAAGCAGCATTCAGCTTAGAACGTGTAAGCGACTGTTTGAAGTTGGCATTCGGCTGGTTAATGTTTTGCAAACTGAAGATATTGGCAAAACGCAGATCAGCGCCCTGGGAATCAAAATCATCCTGTGCAAACTCTGTTTGCCGATGGCTCATACCAAGATTAGCATTGACAGACAGGTTATCAACTTGCTTATTAGCACTCAGGATCGCATCCGCATAAGTCTGGCTGTTATTAAAACGATTCAAAATATAGCGGCCATTTGGGTCAGCCAATGTAGCCTGTGTGCTGGCATAGATACTTTGCTTGGCCTCATCAAAAGCCTTATCTGTGTTTCCACGCAACTTAAGATCTAACCAATCATTAAGGCGAACCTTTGCACTCAAAGAAGCAATCACACGGTTACGGGTTTGCTGATTGAGGTTTCTGTTTAAAATCCAGTGTGGATTCTGCTGAATATCCCGATCGGCAACCCAATTTTGTACGTTGAAATTGCGATCATTAGAAAAGATCTCAAAATTATCGCGATAGGTATCAAAATCCAATCCTCTAGGAAAGAAGTATAATCCGGTCAAAGGATTAAAATACAACCCCGAAGCAGGACGGTTTTGCACCTCCTGGCTAATAAAGCTCGCCGAGCCATTCACTTCCAATTTGCCATCATAAAAGTTACCTGTTTCAGTAAGCGTGAAATTATGACGGTCCAATTCATTGGTAGGAACAATGCCTTTAGCCTGGGTATTAGAGTAAGAAAAGTACGTTTGCATGGTCTCACTACCACCACTGATAGACAAAGAGTTGATCCAGTTCACGCCGGTCTGGAAAAAATCATCGACGTGGTTGCTGGCATTCACTTGTGGGCCCCAGCTAAACTCAGCGCCATCACTGGTCTGACCATAGGTATACTGCAACTCTGGGCCATAAGCCGCATTCTCCGTTACCATGCTAGACGAGAAGTTGATCTTCGCTGTTCCAGCTTTTCCCTTTTTGGTCGTAATCAGGATAACACCATTTGCTGCTTGGCTACCGTAAAGGGCTGCCGCAGAAGCGCCTTTCAAAACAGTCATACTCGCGATATCATCCGGGTTGATATTAGAAATACCATCCCCCGAATCAATTCCTCCTCCAAAGAGGTTTTCCTGGTCCCCCTGACGAGAATTAACCATAGGGATACCATCAATCACAAATAAAGGTTCGTTGTCGGTCAAAGACTTGTTCCCACGCAACACAATACGGGTAGAACCACCAACACCAGACCCATTTCGGTTGATAACGACACCAGCAGCCTTGCCCGTAAGGGCATTGATGGCATTGACGTCCTTCACATCCGTGAGGGCTTCTCCTCCTACTTCTTGAGAAGCATAGGTTAATGATTTTTTCTCTCTGGAGATACCCAGTGCAGTCACTACTACTTCGTCCAAGTTAACCCCTTCGCGAAGTGTTACATTGTAGGTGTCATCACTCCCAACGGTAATCGATTGAGAAGCATACCCCGTATAAGAGAATTCAAGTATTGCTCCCTCGGTAATCGATAGCTCAAAATTACCGTCGTAATCAGTAATGGTACCTTGGCTTGTCCCTTTTTCCAAGATGCTTACCCCAATAAGAGGTTCACCATCCGAAGAAGACACGGTACCCCTGATGTTTTTTTGTGCCGATGCAGCCGAAACTGTCAGCACCACTAGCAAGAGTAAAGTGAAAAAGTTTTTCATAAAAAAAGTTTAATGAACATTAATGTAGCTTCTTCCCTCATCAAGGTTTTAGCCCTTGGGGATAGTGAGCTGAGTACTTAGTTATTTGTTGGAGGGGTTATTATTTATTAGAACTTCCACCTTCGGAAGGCTTCTATCGCTTCGTATTCTGAAAGGCCCAGGCTCCGATAGATGCGGGCAGTATCCCGGTTTCGATCTTCGGCACGTTGCCAAAATTCTCGTTCATCATCGCCGGGAAACGGAGGACTGTCTTTTTGCGACTGGTGCATAAAAATGGCTTTGCGTTTCTTGTGTAGTTCTACAGGACTGAGCGGCACGGCCATTTCAATTTCGTGCGCGGGCCACTCGTGCCATGCGCCACGATAGAGCCAGAGCCAACAATCTTTCATCCATTTTTGGCTCTGTAGTTCTTGAAAAGCGCTAAAAATAGCATTGAGACATACCCGATGCGTACCATGAGGGTCTGCAAGATCGCCGGCGGCAAATACCTGATGGGGCTTGATTTCCGTCATCAAATCCTTGATAATCGCTATGTCCTTTTGCCCTAAAGGGCTTTTTCTCGTCGATCCTGTTTCGTAAAAAGGGAGATCGAGAAAATGGATATTTTTCTCTCCCAGGCCACAGAATCGTGCGCCTGCTCGTGCTTCGCCTCTCCTGATGAGCCCTTTTATTAATCGAACTTCATTGGTGTCTTTGGTAGAAATTTGTTTCTTAGACAGGAATTTCAGCGATTTTTCCAGGCTGCTCTTTTGATCTTCTTTCAGTAGGTCTGTATGCTCGCCCAGCTCTTGGATAAACTCTACAAATCGAGCTGCATCATGGTCATGAACAGCAATATTCCCGGAGGTCTGGTAAGCAACGTGTACATCATGCCCCTGCTCTACCAGGCGCAAGAAGGTCCCTCCCATTGAAATTACATCATCATCGGGATGAGGACTAAAAATAATTACCCGTTTTTTAGCTGGCTGCGCACGTTCCGGGCGACGACTATCATCCGTGCCTGCCTTTCCTCCAGGCCATCCGGTGATGGTATTTTGCAAGCGATTATGTACTTTAATATTCAAATCATAAGAGGAAGCGTATTCGATAATCAAATCGCTCAAATGATTTTCATTGTAATCACTGTCTGTTAGACGTAGGATCGGTTTTTTCACCGTTTGTGACAACCAGATAACAGCCTGTACGACCAGGTCGTCCGTCCATTGGCAAATCCCTACCCTCCAAGGTGTTTTCACTCTGGTAAGGGCCGTGGATGCAGCTACATCAATGAGCACACTCACATTAGGATGCTCCTGTAGAAAAGTAGCAGGAATATTAGGAGAAACCGGCCCCTCTGCGGCTTGCTGTAAAATATCGGCTTTATGGTGCCCCCAACCTAAGAGGTAGACTTTACGAGCTTTCATTATGGTTCCAATACCCATCGTAATTGCACGGTAGGGAACAGACTCCGGTTGTAAAAAATCCTTGAGTGCATCCCGCCGTGTAATATCATCGAGGCGTACGAGTCTGGTCTCCGATCTGCGCCAGGACCCCGGTTCATTGAACCCAATATGCCCTGTTCGACCAATGCCCAGCAGTTGAATATCGATGCCTCCTGCCTGGTCAATTTTTTTCTCATATTCCCGGCAATAGGTTTCTACCTGGTCCATCTCAATGGTGCCATCTGGAATGTGGATATTATTGGGGTCAATATCAATATGCTTGAACAAGTACTCGTGCATAAACCACACATAACTTTGTTCTGAAGCAGGAACAATAGGATAATACTCGTCCAGGTTGAATGTGATCACATTCTTGAAGCTTAACCCTTCCTCTTTATGAATGCGAACAAGTTCTTTATACACATCAATAGGTGATGACCCTGTAGCCAAACCCAGTACAATGTGCTCTCCTTCCTGCTGTTTTTGACGAATGGCTAAAGCTATAGAACGGGCTACGTGCTTTGATGCATCGGTAGCGTCTTCCCAAATTTTTATGGGGAGCTTCTCTAACGATCGGAGTTGATACTTCAAGGTATGATTGCTCATCATGACAGACATTTAGACGATGATTTTAGATGGTTCCAAACAATAGAAGCGGCACCAATAATTGCAGCTTCATTAGTTGCCGACGAGGAACGTAAAACTTTCACCTTCCCCTTATATATACTGAGGAGTTGTTCCTCCATTGCTACAGCTACTTTTTCGATAAGAATTTCTCCGGCATTCGCTAAACCACCCGCTAGAAAAATGGCCTCTGGTTCAAAAATGGCGACTAGCTCTGCCAGCTTTGCCCCTAAAACCTCTCCGGTAATCGAAAATGCCTCCAGCGCCAGTGGATCTGCCATCAAAGCAGCCTGATAAATTTCCTCAGCAGTAACTTGATTAAAAGTCAAATCACGAAACACACTGGACTCATTGGAGTCTGCCAGTAATTGAAAAAGGGTTCGCTTGATCCCGGTAGCAGACACATAAGTTTCAAGGCACCCAATCTTTCCGCAGTGGCAAGTGCGGTTACTCCGGGCAATTGCAGTGTGCCCCCATTCTCCGGCCTGGCCATTTGCGCCCGTTACCAATTGATGATTCACCACTATCCCACACCCCAGACCTGTACCTAAAGTGAGTACCACATAATTAGCCATCGCTTCTGCACCCCTCTGAACTTGCACGCCAAGCGTTGCAGCATAGCTATCCTTGGTAAGAAGTGTTGGCAATAAAAACCTTTCTTCTACCAGCTTAACAATTTCTACTCTTTCAGAAAAAGGAAGATTAACAGCCCCGTATATAACTCCCTCTTCAGGAATGCCACAGGGGGCTCCTATCCCAATACCTTGAAATTTATGCTCTTTGGTCAATCTCCCTGAGATCTCTTCAATCGCCTGGAATAAACCTGCAAAAAAAGCGTCCTCATTTTTGAAATCCTGGGTGCTAACGCTAACCGTATCAAGCACATTGAAAGCCTCGTCCACTGCTGCCAGCTTGGTCGAAGTACCACCGATATCAATGCTTAATACTGTTGCCATCTCCTTGAGTGAAACATGCTCGGAAGCACTTTTTTTTATATGTAATTGTTCCTTTTGACAAGGTAAAGGTAGGAATTTTTCAATACAGTGTGTGCGCACACACAAAATATTTTTACTTTTGTGTGCGTACACACACATATTTAATTCTAGCTGTGCACGCACACACACTTATTTAATTCGCATATCGCCAGAAACACCTAGGTAGCGTAGTTAATAAAAGTGCTTACCTTTTTTTACCTTTAGAGACAGGATTATTTTATGAAGAAGAAAATAAGAATAAAGGACATTGCCAATAAGGCTGAAGTATCAACAGGGACTGTTGATCGCGTGCTTCACAATAGAGGCAAGGTATCACCCGAGGTTAAAGAAAGAGTACTGAAAGTTATAGATGAAATTGGGTATGAGCGCAATATACTTGCCAGCGCTTTGGCATATAACAGAACGGTCCGCATTGCCAGTTTACTCCCCTCTCCTGAAGATGACCTGTACTGGTCGCAAACCAACGACGGGGTGCTAAAAGCCGTAAAAGCTGTACAACACTATGGCTTGGCATTGGAACAGACTTTCTTCAATTATGGCAGCCCTGCCAGTTTTGTTGAAAAAGCTAAGGCCGTTATCAAGACCCTTCCTGATGGTCTGCTGTTTCCTCCAATGTTTGCAGAAGAAGCCCGCTGGTTGATCAAAGAATGTGAAGAGCACGAGATCCCTTACGTCATCATCAATACCAATCTGGAAGGGGCTGAACCGCTCTGCTACATCGGACAAGACTCTTACCAAAGTGGTGTACTTGGTGCTCGACTTCTTAATTTTGGACTTAACGATGGTGGTGTGGTTTGCATCCTTAATCTGGACTACAGTACTAAAGCCGCACAGCATTTGATCAGTAAAGAACAAGGCTTCCGCGATTATTTTGAGGAAATCAATAACAAGCAAGTCCAGATAATCAGAGAAGATTTTGATCAATTTGATGACCCCAAAAAGCTGGGGGTCTTCTTGAATAATTTGATCAATAACACCCCTTTATTAAGAGGTATTTTTGTTACCAATTCCAGAGCGCATAAAATCTTAGAATGCATTGAAGATCTTATTGTTAGCAAAAATCTTAAAATTGTTGGCTTCGATTTAATTGACCCCAACTTAAATTACCTGAGAACCAATAAGATCAATTTCTTGATCAATCAGAACCCTGCAGACCAGGGATTCAGAGGAATTTATAGTTTGTTTAAATCACTCATCCGTAACGAAGAAGTAGAGAAACAACAATACTTGCCCTTAGATATTGTGGTGAAAGAAAATGAAGCATATCATGTAAAGAAGCTCACTGAAGTGGAACTCGTTCTTTAGCGCTTAACTATTACTATATTTATTCCTCAAAACATTCAATAATGAGGAATACCTTACTCCTGCTGCTGGCACTCGCTTTGTTTGCCTGTACGCCTACCCAACAAGTTACCCAAACCATGACGGTAACCACTACCTCTACCGTACCTCAACAGGCCGTCACGGAAGAGGTAATGACAACGCCTGCGGAAAACCCCAAGGCTTTTTACAACAAAACCGAGCACTACATCACCATGCGCGATGGTATCAAGCTCTATGTTGCGGTCTACACCCCCAAGGATGCGAGCCCGGAGAACCCCTACCCCATCATGCTTCAGCGCACCTGCTACAGTGCCCAGCCTTATGGCGCAGATCAGTACCCCGAGCAGTTTAATCGGTTTGAAGAATTGGCCAACGAGAAGTATATTTTCGTCTTCCAGGATGTCCGTGGCCGTTGGATGAGCGAGGGCACCTTCGACAATATGCGCCCCTATATCCCAAACAAACGCTCTACCAGCCAGATTGACGAAAGCAGCGACACCTACGATAGTATCGACTGGCTGGTGAAAAACATCCCAAATAATACTGGCAAGGTAGGCGTCTGGGGCATTTCTTACCCTGGCTTTTATTCTACCTGCTCCCTCATCGACGCACACCCTGCCCTGAAAGCGGTAAGCCCGCAAGCCCCGATCGGCGATTTCTACTTTGATGACTTCCACCACAACGGGGCTTATACCCTGGCCTACTGGTCGGTCAACAACCTTTTCGGTATTCAAAAAACAGCACCTACCAACGAAGCCTGGTACCAATTTCCTAACATGGGGCCTGATCCGTATGATTTCTATCTCAGGCACACTCCACTGTCTAAACTCGATGCCGTCTCCAATCAGGATAATTTCTTTTGGAAGGAGATCATGGCCAACCCCGACTACAATGAGTTTTGGCAAAGCCGAAACATCGTCCAGCACCTCAAAGACATCCGCCCGGCAGTAATGACCGTAGGCGGCTGGTTTGATGCAGAAGACCTCTACGGGCCGCTCATGACTTATGGCAACATCGAAAAATGGAACGACGACACTTACAACACCATCGTCATGGGGCCTTGGAGTCATGGCGACTGGTCGCGCCGCAAGGGCTGCCAATCCGTTAGTAATGTATTTTTTGGTGAAAACATCAATGAAGATTACCAGGCCGATGTCGAAGCCCGTTTCTTCCACCACTGGCTCAAAGGCCCCGCCGATGGCAAAACCGGCCTCGCCGAAGCCCACATGTTCGATTGTGGCACTAAGGTATGGCGCGACTTTGCCAACTGGCCACCAGAAAACACCATAGAACAAACCATCTTCTTGAATGATAACGGTAGTCTTTCTGAAGAGGAGCAAAAGCAAGAATCCGCTGCTTCCAGCTTCACCAGCGACCCAGCGCACCCAGTACCTTTTAATACGGATATCAAGCCGCTATTTATTCCGCGCAAATACATGGCCGACGACCAGCGCCACGTAGCGCGCCGCCCTGATGTGCTCACCTTCACCACCGAGCCGCTTATGGAAGACGTCACCCTGGCCGGGCCTATCAACGCCCAGCTTTTTGTAAGCACCACCGGCACCGATGCCGACTGGATCGTAAAAGTCATTGACGTTTATCCCGACAATCACCCCGATTACGAAGAAACCCAGGACAACCTCACCATGGGTGGTTACCAGCAATTGGTTCGGGGCGAGGCCTTCCGAGGTCGCTACCGCAATGGTTTCGAAAAAGGCGTACCATTTGCACCCAATGAAATTACCGAGGTCAGTTGGAAACTGCAAGACGTGATGCACACCTTCAAAAAAGGACACCGCATCATGGTCCAGGTTCACAGCAGCTGGTTTCCTTATATCGATATGAATCCGCAGACTTTCGTGCCCAATATCTTTGAGGCCACCGAAGCGGATTTTCAGGCTCAAGAGCACAGCCTTTATCACATGGGGGAATACCCTAGTAACATCAAGGTGAGTGTTCTTACAAGGCAATAAGATAATAAGGTAAATTCATGAATTTACCTTATNNCCTTAGGTGCCTTTGGTTGTTCAAACCATGCAAAAGCACCAAATCGCTTTTATATTTCATCTTTAAGGAAAAATATGCCTTATGAGATGGCTCCCCTTTTTACTCCTCTTCAGCGGTGGTTTTCTTTCCGCTCAAGTTTGCAACCTGGCTGCTTTCCCCAAAGATCAGGATACGCCCGAAATGATGTTCAACACGTCAGAAGTCATGCCGTTACTGCTCATCAAAACCAAAAACTCGGGAGCCGACTACCGCAAACAGGCAGAACAGCAGATGCTCCACTTCATTTACAGCAATTTGCGCTACCCTCCTATTAGCCGTAGCAATTGCATCAGTGGTACCATTGTCGTTTCGTTCACCATCACGGCCGAGGGCCTTATTGACCCCGCATCCATCACCTGTGTCCGTGATATCGGTGGTGGTTTTGGCGACGAGGGCAAGCGCCTCATACAGCTCATGGCTGACCTGGGTTGGCAGTGGGTTCCCGCTACCCAATGTGGAAAGGCCGTCCCTGTCCGCTTCAATTTACCCATCAGAATTCGGCTTGAGTAGTTTTTTTTGGCATCCCCCCGTACCTACCGGTCGGGGCCGGGC
>NZ_JBOEFX010000050.1:58630-61831 GCF_050633125.1 Lewinella sp. | reverse complement strand
CTGTGCTCGCTCCGCTGCGCCGAGCTCCCCTGTTCGGTCCGCTACTTTTTTGCTAAGAGTCATAGTTAAATTTGCAATAGTTAGGAATCCTAACTATATTTACGCATTAATTGATTCTTAAACATTAAAAACATTTAAACAATGAGTAAATCTATCTTCTACCACGCCGGTTGCCCGGTATGTGTCAGTGCAGAGCAAGACATCATCAGCCTCATCGGAGCCGATAACGTAGAGGTCGTCCATCTCGGAAATGACAAAAACAAAATTGGAGAGGCCGAAAATGCAGGCGTAAAATCAGTGCCTGCCCTAATCACACCAAACGGCAATGTTCTCCACCTCAATTTCGGTGCCTCTATGGCTGATGTAAAAGGATAAGTTTCCTATTCATCGTAGCATCCGCCATATTGGTGGATGCTACATCTATTCCATCAAAAGCAATCTATACAATGGAAAAAACCACCGCTAAAAAAGTCAATGTGTGGGATACCTATGTCACTAAAAAAGACGGTAACATCATGCATTTCGATATTATTGCTCCAGTAAAAATCATGGACACTAATACTATCTACAACTATGGTAAAGAATACCTCAAAGCAAAAGGCCAAGCAGAACAGCCGCTGGCGTCAAAGCAATGCCGTCTTTGTCATATAGAAGCCCTCCGCCCGGAGTGGGAGGCTGAAATTGCAGAAAAGGGCTACTTTATCATAGAAATGGAAGGCTGTTAATAGAATTACCACGTTTCCCTTGATTAGGATTACTAACTTTACAGGTAATATCTTTTTTAACAGAGCGTATCAGGATGAGTAACAGCCCATTTGACCCAGCCAGACAAAACACTGACCTGACGGCAAAAATCACCTCAGGTCTCGAAAGAATTGCAGGTGTATTCAGGGTGCTATTATGGGATCATGCCAAAACAATCGGGTTGAGTCCTATTCAGATTCAGCTGCTGATATTTGTGGCACATCATGACGATGACCTGTGTAATGTCAGTCATTTGGCCAGGGAGTTTAACCTGACCAAACCTACCATTAGTGATGCATTAAAGGCCCTAGTCCAAAAAGGACTGACGGAAAAAGTGCCCGACAAATTAGACAAAAGGGCTTTCACTATAATATTAACCCCAAAGGGCAAAGAAGTGGTAGTTTCAACAGAACTTTTCGCCAGCCCTGTCGAAGCTTCCATCAATAAATTAGGTACCCCGGATAAGGAGCAGTTGTTTTCTTCCCTACAAGAATTAATATTCCGACTTAACAAGGTTGGTATTATTACCGTTCAGCGTACCTGCTTTGGGTGTCGTTTTTATGAACAAAAGCCCGACGGGCATTTCTGCAATTTCCTAGGCAAAAACCTACTGACTAATGAGTTACGGATTGATTGCCCGGAATTTGAAGCGTCATAAAAAACTATTCATTATATCCCACTTTTTCAAACCACCAAAGACACCTAAGTGATTATCTTCTTAAGCGTCTTGTGTGGTTCTCCCTCTCTGCTAAGCTTCCGTTGGCCGCAATCTGATTCGCCGTCACCTTCTATTCAGTGCCAAAAAATTAGCATTAAAGGAAGGAAGTTATTCTTCGCCGACCCATGAATAGTTTTTTGCCCCCCATACCTACCGGTCGGGGCCGGGCNNCGCCTACTATCCCTGGCTGTGCACTCCCGATGGAAGATCGGCGCCGAACTCCCCTATTCGGTCCGCTATTTTTTGAAGCAATAGGTCATGTAGTCAGAAAAGCTTGTGCATAAAACTAAGGTGGGCATAAGCAAACCCAACGAAAATCCTAAAACATCCGTCTTTAATAGAAAACATCTTAACATGCACAAGTATTTAATGCTAATCTCCATTGGTCTAATTTGTTTCGGTTGTGCCAAAGACCAATTAGAATTAAGAGGAGTTCCTAGTAATTTAGAACTTGACATTGACCAAGATGGCAATGCTGACTTTGTGGTCGTATATGCTCAACGAACCACGGGTGACCCAGCTGGAAATTATCAGGAAATAAAAATGACTTTGGAATCTACAGGTATTGATCAAATACTAAAGAATGATGATGAGCTTCCTATATTTCTAAATGATATTGATTTAATCCAAACAGAAGTTAACCTACCTCTCTATTGGGAAATAACGAACCCTTCTTCCAACGTCTCTACTCCTACTAGCAACAATTCGAACAGGTTATGATGAAATAACATGGAATGACAAATGGACAATTTTCAGTTCAGAAGAAAAAGAAACATATCTAATTGGATTCAAGTTATTGGAAAATAATACTTCGAAAATAGGGTTCATAGAATTTTCTGTATCACCTCTAACTGGTGGATTCACACTTTTAAGAACAGAATTTTTGTAATTATAAGTAGACCGAATTACGCGCAAGGCGTAGCCTGAAGCCCGGCGGACCGGAGGGAGCAGGACAAAGGATAAAAAGGAGCNNGTAATTACATGAATGTATTTATGCGAATGGGTTGCTCCTAACCACCAGCCGCCGCACACTACACTGCCGCCTACCGCTCCCACCCATTATCCTCTCTATCCTCTTCAAAGAGCAATAAATCTGGATCAAGTACGATCCTATCTGGCCGTTCTGCCAGCGTAAATTGCAAGTCATTTTGAATCGCCGTTACCTTTATTCTCCTTTTGGAAATCAAGACTTTCCCAGCGTCGGTGTTTTTATAAAACCCTACTTCGATGTAGTCCTGCAAGGGCAAAGATTGAGTCTCTCCTGTTTGAAGATGACCTCCTGCGGCATTGGTAAATGTTCTTTGGCCACTTTTGCTGGCGCGGTACTTGGTCACTTGGCAAGATAGGTTCACCTCCCATTCCTGGTTTGTATTCGACGTAAGTTCCACGTTCCCAATCTGGTTATCATACAGTGTAATGGTCTCAAAATAGTCTTCCAACAGGTATTGCAAACTATCAGGTATATCTTTTTGCAAATGTGCTATCAGCTCCAGCGAGGTCGGGTAAGGCGGTGGCGCGTAACGGTGGGCAGCCTCATAGCTGGCGAGGCTACTATTGAGTGCCTCCTCACTCCAATAGTCACTTAGCGCATAAAAGGCCAGGCCTCCTTTGTAGTAATTCAGATAATCTTGCCCTTCTTTGGCTAGAATCAGCGGTGTTTCATCGCCGCTTTGGGCCCGCGTACGCAAATAGACGTCGTGCATCGTTTTCTGGAAGGAACTTAGTCGTTTTTCTCCTAA
>NZ_JBOEFX010000050.1:58294-58430 GCF_050633125.1 Lewinella sp. | reverse complement strand
TATGGAATCAAATTCCCGTTCAGGGTCGCATGGGTACCTTCTGTAAGTGGAAATTCTATGAGGCGCAAACTATCGTAACCCAAAGGTCCAAACCAGCGACTACAATAATCCAGCGAAGACTGAATTCCCTCCACCA
>NZ_JBOEFX010000050.1:0-58247 GCF_050633125.1 Lewinella sp. | reverse complement strand
CTTCCGCAGAGGCCGTCTTGCGGACATAGCGCCCCGATAACCACGATATATTATTAGTAATCCATCCATCTGAGCGGTAATGCGCGTAATGGCGATCCCCCTCCGTCCAGGAACGCACCAGGTTGCCCATCGAAAAAGCTTCCTGGCCAGCAGCGGTGCTCACGGTCGTTTCGTAAATGATACGATCCATATTATTGCCGGTAAAAGTATAGCCCAAAAGTGTCGTGTCGGAAGGTAACAACTCCCGGTTTTCGCGAGGAGGCAAGCCGTATTTGGCTCTTTTTTCGTCACCGCTCAGAAAAAGCTCCCTAAAACCAAGGCGGGGTAAAATATTCGCGGTGATGTAGGTACCATTTTTTGTTACCCGACTGTTATCGTGCAAAAGCGTATTGGGATAGTTTCGTACTGAAAAGTTCATCGCCAGCGTATCGCCCTTGGCCAGTGGNNAAGTTCATCGCCAGCGTATCACCTTTGGCCAGCGGTTGGTCAAGTGCCCACACATCAAAACGTACCTCTTCGTCATTACTGACCAACTTGTGAGATTGTAGCAACTCATATTCGGTAATCTCCCTAAAGCTTTTAGAGACCAGAATGGTATCAATCGCTTGCTCCAGCTTATTGACAAAATACAACTGCCCACTGGCGGTGAAGTCACGTGCTTTCGGATAGATATCCATTTTGATATCAGCCCCGGCAATCATTGGTTGGGGATAGCCTTGAAAACGCAGGTATCGCTGTTCGTTCAAGGCTGATATGCGTTGTTGCTTAGCGGTGGTATATTGGGCTGTTGCCCAAACATTTTCTTCCATATAAAGGTAGCCGCCCATCAAAAGAAACAAGACACTAGACAGGATAATTGGTGTTCGCAATCCATTATTGAACCTCTGACGAAGCACTTGCCAACGTTCTCGCCAGGTAAATACAATGCCACGTCGCCACCATAGCAAACTGAGCATTAAAAAAATAATTCCCAGCACCAGCCAGTAACTTTTAAAGGCATAATACAACGGCAGGATAGTCCCATAGCCCGCCAGCTCTGAATAGCTAAAACCTACGGTGATTCCTGGCACCTGATTGAACTGAATAATGCTTTCGCGCAAGAAAGGCCATTTCAAGTAATCACCAATTACGCGTAATCCCGCTACCGCCGTTGGCATGAGGAGCAACAAAAAGAATCCGAGGTACATGTTCTTTACCAGGGTTTGCACCAACATGGCCACGCAAGCCCAAATCACAAAGTGGATAAACTGTAGGCCCAGCAATTCAAAAACATAATGCCATAGCTCGTAGCGATAATAGCCCTGAAGCGTTTGTGCCAGTATCCCCGCTATCATCACCAAGCCTAAAAGTAATAACTGCATCAGTAGCACCGCCACTAATCTTGACAACATTAGCAGCCAATTGGGTTGCGGCACCGTATCTACCAATGCGCCCATGCGGGTGGTTTGCCCTCGGAATTGGAGTACTCCTATGTACAGGAAGGTCAACAAATTGATCACCAAACTGAAGATAAACATCGGCACCTTGAGCATCCGCCCCGTAGTGGGCAATATATCAAAACCATACATGGGGTTCATCTGGTGCTGCTGAAAATAGACCAACATAAAACCCGCAAAAAGCATCACCAGGAAAGGCCAACTCAGTACGATATAACGACAGTCTGCCTTCGCAATTTGCCAAAGGGTACGCAAGCGATGGGTAAACCCAAACTGATAGCTAACGGCGGGCATTTGCGTCGGAGAAAAGGAGATCGCTCGCCGTTGAGTGACTACATCACTATTCTTGCTCTTCTTATTTTGAGAAAACTGCTGAAAATTGAATTTGCAATAAACATAAGCACCAACCATCACCGCTACCGACATCCACAACAACCGATTATGCAAAATCACCCCACTCACAGGTAAAGCTTGCTCATTGCGCGCAGCCGTTGTCCAGAATCTTACGGAATATTTCACCGCAGTGTCCCCAACCGGGTCCAGCAAGGCGGCCCAATATCCAAGGTCTTCTCCGCTGAGCAAGCCACCCAACAGGCCCTGAAAAACGATCACCAAAATGATGGTCACAAAACCAGCGTACACATTGCGTGTCAGGGTAACAATAGCAAAAACAAGTACTCCGAACAGTAGCATATTAGGCAAAATATACACCGCATATAACTGCACATAAGCCCCAAACTCAAACGGCAAGAGCACCTCTTGGTTGACACCCGGCATGTAGGTTCCTAACACGAAACCAAAACCAATCGTTAGCACCACTGCTACTGTGACAAGGTATGCTGCCAGAAATTTTGCAGCCAAATAGCTAGGCTTTGTAATCGGATAAGCATACAACAAGGTGTACATCTCGCTTTTAAAATCGCGGTATACAGCCGCCCCTAGCGTCGCGGGCAACACAAACAACATCAACAAACTAAGGTAGTTACTCATAAAGTTGATCCGAAAGTGAGAATTCAGCATTTCGGCATCCGGACCACCGGTAGCTTCGGCGGCCATTCCCCACATGGTGGCCAGGGAAATAACAAACAGCAAGCCACCAAAAAGATAGACGTAAGGCTGGCGGAGCCAGTGGTTAATTTCGGTACGGAAGATGGTTAGGAACATGAGTTTTTTTTAAGGGTAAGCGTGTAAAAGTGTAAGGGTTGAAAAATCGGACATAAAGGGATGCTTTAGGTAAAGTCGGAAGTCGGAAGTGGGAAGTGGGAGGTATTTGACGCCACTTGTGGAATCACCCAACCCTTACACCTACCCAACTTTTACACTATTACACCGCCCTCCTCCTGCCCGAGCGCAGCGAAGTAGACGTCTTCCAGGTTAGGGGGTGCGGCAACAAAATCGGGGGAGGGCTGCTGCTTGCTCCATACGCGTACGCGGAGGCTATTGTCTCGGTTGTAAGCAGAGGATAGCACGAGGTGAGTAGCAGTCGTTTGGGGCAGTAGCTCGCGGGGGATGTTGGTGGTCCAAACCTGTCCGGACAAGTCGGCGATGGCAGCTTCGGGGTGGGTGTGCTGTAAGAGCCGGCCATTGTTCATGATCGCCATATCTGTGCAGAGGTCCTTGATATCATCAACGATATGGGTGGAGAAGATGACGATATTTTCTGTACTGATTTCCCGTAGAATATTTAAAAATCGCTGCCGTTCCGCTGGGTCCAGGCCGGCGGTGGGTTCGTCGACGATGATCAACTTGGGTTTATTGAGCAAGAGTTGCGCAATACCAAACCGTTGCTTCATACCTCCGGAATAACCACTGACATGCTTTTTTCTTACCCCCGTCAGGTTGGTCACTTCCAGGCAGTAGTCGATCAATGTTTTGCGTTCTTGGCGAGAGCTTATCCCCTTCAGGCTTGCCAAGTAATCGAGTAAGCGATCCGCAGACATCCGGGGGTACACCCCAAATGCTTGTGGCAAGTATCCCAGCTGATAACGCAGCGCCATCGGCTGTGCCAGTACATTGGCTCCATCAAAGGTGATCTCACCATTATCCGGTTGCTGCAAGGTAGCTATCGTTCGCATGAGGGTAGATTTACCAGCGCCATTCGGGCCAAGCAAGCCAAACATCCCGGTACCGATCTCTAACGATAGGTTATCCAGGGCACGGACGCCGTTGGGGTAAGTCTTGGTGAGCTTGTCTATTCGTAGTTCCATATTTAGTATTGCGCAGAAAATCGCATTTTATTTTCGTGCTATTCTTCAGCGAGTTAGGTTAATCAATGGTACAAATGTGAAGCGATGTGCCCACAATGCCTACTTTTAGTGATCAAAGGCAGGTTTGGGATGATGAAAGGGGGAGTAGGCATCTATAAAGTTTTATTTCGCGCAGAGAAGCAAAGGCGCAGAGGTTTTTTGGCCTTCTTACCAGCAGATCAACACTAAACCCGCTCATGTTAGTCCCTAGACTACAAGGAGCCTCATTTAAATCTGTGCAAATCCGTCTGATCTGTTCAATTCGTGGCCTATCCTTTTTCAATGGATTTTTCCCTTCATGATGCCCCCCCTTCATCACGTCTATTTCGCCTTTCATCATTACTTTTAGTACCTTAAACTTGAATAGCTTTAATTCGCAAAATGAAAGGAGCCCAAAGCAAAAACAGAATAACTACCACCTTTTTCCTCCAGCAGGAAATATGGTTGTTTCTGGCTGTCATCTTGTTATTTAGTTATGTCTTTATGCAAATGAGCCACCAACTGGTGTGGCACCATTTTATCGGCATTACGCTTGGGCTTAGCCTGTTTTTCCTGCCTTTGCTTTTGTGGGTAGGCCTCCGCCAACAATCATGGCTTACAACTAATACAAAACGAGTGGGCTGGGTAGTGGTGTTTATACTGATACCTGCTGCTGTTACCATCGCTTGGCCTTGTTACCTGACAGACCTCCCTGGCATTGCAGAAGGTTTAGCGTTTACCGCAAAGGTCAATCGCTTTGGTTTGTTGTTTCTTTGGCTCGCGCTGCTGGTTTTGGAAGGCCTCTTGCAGTGGGGCCAACGGCGCAAGACCGCACGTACGGTCAATTGGTTATTAAGTTGGAACATCCCCCGACTAGCAGTTGTCATTGTGGCGGTTTTCTCGCTATCGATTGTACTCGCCAATAACTATTTCCACGCTTACATCAAGGAATTTAGCCGTACTCAAACACTCCTTTACTACCTAATTGCGGTACTGCAAACCTTTCTGGTTTACCTGAGCTACTATCCTATTTATTACGTCCACCATCACTTTCTTTTCAATAAATTATTGCGCAAGAAAGGGCTGCTTTATTACCTCCTCGGCACAGTGGGCTTCTTGCTCCTTTTTGTTCCCATACAAAACCAGGTCATCAGCTTTTTTCCGGTAATCGACCAAATAAAAGTTCACCCGCTGGGGCTTGTTCCTCAGGTATTTTCAGACTTGAGTTTCACCCTTGCTATTGCTTTTTTCCTCCTTAGCTTACCGTTCATCATCATGGTTGAATGGTACCGCCAGGCCAATGCCATCAGCACACTGGAACAAGAGAAAACAGTCACCGAATTACAACTACTGAAGCAGCAGATCAATCCGCATTTCTTCTTCAACACGCTCAACAACCTCTACGCCATGAGCCTGACGCAGGACAAAGCAACCCCTGAAACCATCCTGCAATTATCGGAGTTGATGCGCTACGTTATTTACAAAGGCCAGGAAGAAGTTGTGCCCTTAAAATTAGAGGTAAAGTACTTGCAGGGCTATCTTGATTTGCAAAAGCTACGCTTGCATAAACCGCTGGATTTAACCTTCACCACCGACATTGCAGATGAGGATATCCTCGTTCCCCCGCTTCTCTTTATTATTTTGGTAGAGAATGCCTTCAAACACGGCATCGAACCCGCTGGAGAGGATTCTTTTTTACACTTGCACTTAAGCCAGCAAGGTCAAACAGTTCATTTCCGTTGTCATAACTCTCTTGAAAAAAACAGCCCTGCTGCTGAAGCTGGTGGCCTAGGGCTGCCTAATCTACGCCGCCGCCTTAGCGTTCTTTTCCCCGACCGACATGAACTACACCTCCAAAGCAGCGACCACGATTACCTTGCGGAACTAAGTCTAAGCCTTGAATTATGAATACCCTCAACGCCCTCATCATCGACGACGAGCCACTGGCGCACAAAGTCATCCTCAAGTACGCAGAAGATGTCCCCTTCCTCAATATTGTAGGGCAGGTGTATCAGGCTACGGATGCTTATGCACTTTTGCAACAGCATAGCATCGATTTGCTTTTTCTGGATATCCAGATGCCTAAATTAAAAGGGTTGGATTTTCTCCGCACCCTCGACCGCAAGCCACTGGTAATCATCACCTCTGCTTACGAAGAGTATGCACTGGAAGGTTACGAACTTCAAGTCTGCGACTACCTGCTGAAACCTTTCCGCTTTGAACGGTTCCTCAAGGCGGTCCATCAGGCCCAGAAACGGAGTCAGCCAGCCTCCCCTATTTCCCCTCTGCCTACAATGCCACCTGCTGAGGAAGCGCCAGACCAGCTGTTTCTAAAAGTAGACAAGCGTTTTTTGCAAATCAACCTCCGTGATATCATTTGCCTGGAAAGCTATGGCAACTACGTCAAAGTATGGACCGGCGACAATTTTCTGCTCACCCCCAGAACGCTCACCAGCTTTGAGGAAGAACTGCCTTCAGAGCAGTTTGCACGCGTCCACAAATCTTTTATCCTTCAAAAAACACGCATCAACTACCTGGAAGGCAACCAGATTTTCATGACCAATGGAATGACCGTTCCCATCGGTAAGAGTTACCGGTCTACAGTCAAAGCATGGACGAC
The DNA here is from genome assembly GCF_050633125.1 of Lewinella sp. Taxonomy (NCBI): domain Bacteria; kingdom Pseudomonadati; phylum Bacteroidota; class Saprospiria; order Saprospirales; family Lewinellaceae; genus Lewinella; species Lewinella sp. The sequence continues at coordinate 51,966 of NZ_JBOEFX010000050.1, read as the reverse complement.
TTAAGTGATAATTTGTAGGCCAAAAACTCACAACTATTCCATATTCAGTTAAAAATCAGTAAATTGAATATTAGCGAAGCTTTTGACTAAAATCGAGATCTTCGCTAATACTGTCTTCACACCTATACACCTTAAACCCAACACCATGAGTACTTCTGTCTACGAAGCACCCGAATTGCCGCTTATACGGTATTCTAAAAAAGAAGAGCCCTTTGCTCGCATTATGCGCGAACGCGTAAATGCTTATTTCCGAGATCAACATTTATCCAAGTTTGCAAACCCTCCGATGGTTGGTAAAGCATTCTTCCAATTTTTTCTTTGGACAGGCTTATACGCCCTTATCATCTCGAACCAATTTCAAGGTTGGAGCCTCTTCTTTTTACAGCTGGCATTTTACTTTACCGTCTTCTTGGTCTCTGTAGGGATCGCTCATGACGGCAGTCACAATGCCTTCTCGGCAAACCCTAAGGTAAACGGGGCAATGAACCGGGTATTTGATTTCATCGGCATCAATTCCTACATGTGGGATTTCAATCACATCAAGTCTCACCATAACGTGCCCAATATCCCGTTGTACGACTCTGCAATTGATTCTTTTAAGCTATTTCGGTTCCATCCGCGCGCTGCATATTTTAAGTTTCATCGATACCAACAGTACTACATACTGGCCATCTATGCTTTTGCTACGCTCTTCAAAATTTTCTTCCTGGATTTTTTTTCCTTTAGCAGAAACAGGATCGGCTTCATCAAAATGGAGGAGCATTCCCGAAAGGAAATACTGTGGCTAGTGACTACAAAGTTGGTGGTCATCACCTACATGCTGGTATTACCACTTACGATTCTTGACGCCCCAGCTTGGCAGATCATCGCGGGTTTTCTATGCGGAAACTTCATCGCTGGCATTGCGTTGGGTGTCATCTTCCAAGTCACTCACCTGTGTGATTACACCCGCTGGCCAGAGCCAGATAATAATGGCATCATCAATAACTCTTTTGCTCGCCATATCATGGAAACCACTTCTGACTTTTGCCCCTACAATCGTGTAGTCACCTGGATTGCTGGTGGACTCAACAATCATGTAGCCCACCATTTATTTCCGGATATTTCACAAATTCACTTGCCAGCATTGACTAAAATCGTCAAAGCGACCGCAGTTGAATTCGATGTACCTTACAAGGCTTACCCTACCGTTGGGGCGGCCCTAAGGTCTCATTTTTACACTTTGAAAAAACTTGGAGAAGAAAAAAAATCGCTGTACCAAGTACCGACGACTTAATCTCCCTTGCTAAATATTTCCAGCTAGCAGCCGTGCCCAATAAGCATACAGTTTATTGTCTTTGCCGTTGGGCAGGGCTGCTTCCAGCTTACTGAGATAAGACTTCACGTTGGTATTATAAGTGCTGCGTTCCTCCATCACCCAATTGACTTCCTCTGGGCTGGCGTTGAGACGGCGAGCGCTCAGGAAGACAACTTCCAGAATATCCCCCCAGTTATCCATACCCGCCAACTGAGCATTAAGTAGGTAGAGTTTTATAGCACTCTCTCCATCTATTCCTTCAATAGCTCGTTCAATCAACGACAAACCGCGGGTAACAGAGCTTGCACCGTCTTCATCACTAGCCACAGCAGCCAAGTAGATCACCTTTATCTCATCGTAGAGCGCTGCTTTTTTCGAAATCGCGCGTGTATTGGCTAGTTCTTCTCCCAGTTCTTTAATTTCATTGAGGGCGCCAAAAGATTCATCCATATTGATAAGACCAGGCATTGCCTGCATCATGGCCAGGTCTCGAATATCATTCTCTTCACCAGCATTGTGCTGTAGTAGTGGTACTGCTTTTTCAGCAGCTTCCCGAGCTGCGTCGTACTCACCTTGCCGCCAATGCGTAAGTGCTTTGATGGCATAAGCGTTGTCGAGGGCTTTAGCTTTCTTAAGCTGGCCTTCTCCCTTAAGTGCTTTGAGAATCCCTCCCATAGCCGATTCATAATACCCGGCTGCTGTCACACCTTCGTCAATGGGCGCATTGCTTTTATACAAATCATCGAAGTAGACAAAGTTGCTCGGTAGTTGGTCGGCAGCATCCGCAAAACGCTCCTGCATTTCCACCGTTGCTCCCTGACTGAAGGCCGTTTGAGCTTCCTGGTAAGCTTTGGTCGCTTCGCAACTACTAAAGCTCAGTACAGCTAGAAAAAGGAATAAGGTATAGATATTGGCAAGTCTCATTTGGAGTATTTTTATTAAAAAAGTGAGTCACCCATTTTCAGAATGACTCGCTAAATTATTACTCTCCTGCGACTTTTTCAGCATTGTTCTTTTCCTCATTTGGGATAAGTACAATAAAACCAGCCATCATGGCTATAAAAGCGCTAAGGGTAAGTATGCCCCAAAACAAGTTATCGGGGTAAACACTCAGTCCTTTCGGTATGGTTACTTTGGTTTTCTCACCAGTATCGAGCAGGGTTTCGCGCAACTTCATCAAAACATTGGTACGCTCGAGGGCGCTGTCTGAATTGAGGGTTTCCAATTCCTGCTGGCTGGCCTTCAGGTTTTGGTACCAAAATCCGATGTCCTCGTCGGGAGTTTCCCACATCACCGAGGTGTAGCCGCTGGTAAGATTATTGGCCTCCAAGTAGTTGATGACTTTGGTGAGCTCTGCATTGGCCATATCAATGGTATTCGCATCAGCAGCCCGTTTCAGGTAACCGCTTACATTCTGCTTAAAGGTCACGCCTTTAGAGATTCTGACCCCAAAAACACCAAGTGAAAAAAGAAGCAAAACAGCACTAATGAGATACTTTTTCATATTGCGATAATTTTAAAAGGTGTTCAGATATTCAGCATCGGTATTGCTACCAGCTCTTTATTTAAGGTGCAAAACAAAAAGCCATAAATTTTCTTTTCTCGACGAAGATCGTGAGGTTCTCGGCAGATATCGTGGAAGAATGGGCCCCATTTGTATAAATACGTTTATGCATTTACACAAATTTGGAGGAGGAAAGATCATGGCTTGCTCTTACCTTCTGCTATGGCTGAATATCGCGCTAATCGTACCAGTGCGATCATACGGTTGGGACATATCTACGTGATTGATTCATCATCAACTTTCAATGCTCGTAAAATGTACTTTGCGTATTCAACATTCAATTCTTTCACTTGATTAAATACCTCAATTAAGCCTGTTGCATCAAGTCTTTCATTTACGGTCATTCCTTCCAGTCCACTAGCCTTTGAAATTTTAGAATTAACCTCCTTTTGAAGGTTAAACCAGTCTAATTGCCTTTGAATTCGACTGGCGATCTCTTGGTCGTCATCATTATAAATATCTCTTAAGGTATAATTGGGATACTTTGGGTCTAGCGTATTTTGAAATTCATTTACTCTTAGATTGAAAAGAGCTTGTCCAAACCTTTGGCTTGGATTCTTTTCTAAATATGATGTGATTAATTCAATTATTACTTGATGCTCTTTTCTCATTTTTTAGAGATATATGTAGTTCGTTATGCAACACGATTTTGCCCAAGGTGTTATTCAAAATACTCCTTCTTATTTAGGTAGAATACACTATCACATTTTCGGTACTATTTCACCTTTCCAATTCTTTTCACGCTCTAGGACAAGACCAGCTTTGAGTTCAAAAGTCCGACCAATAGGGTATATATTAACAGGGGGAGTGTCCATTTTCACTAAGCAATGTTTCAAGTTGATAAGCTCTTTCTTCTTCAGATAGTTCTTTCAGCTTAATTCTGGCTAGTTTATTTATTGCTTCTTCCCTGTCCATCCTGTTCTTTATTACTCCAAATACTATCCTACGCTCATGTTAGTCTCCAGACTACAATGAGCGTAGAGCAATTAAATCTAGGCACTCCAATCCACAAAATATGCCCCCGCGCAAGCTGCCTGGAGGGTGTGAACCTTTGGTGCTCCGTACCGACCTACTGGCNNGCCAGTAGGTCGGTACGGAGCAAAGCGAACCCCGGAAGGGAGCGACCCGCCAGGGATGCGCCCAAAAACGACTAAGTATTGCGCAGAAAACAAAACTCGATTTGTTTCCGTGCTGTTCCTACACATTCTCCAACCCTTCCGTCAAGTCTTCCAGTGCGAAGGTGAGGTTGTTGTTGATGTCTTCGGCGGCTTTGCGAATTTCGGCGAGTAGCTCGTCCACCGTTTCCTGATCGGCGGGGCCAGTAGCCAGTACGACCAGGCAACTTTCGAGGATGGTCTGTAAAGTTTCGGCTTCCGTCAGGGTCCAAGAGGCAGAGGTGCCGGTTTGCTCGTCGTAGAGTTCTATAAAAATTTCACCCAGCGCATATTGCAGCACCATTTGTTCTTTACCTCCGTCGGGTTTCACCACTTCAAGTACAAGCTGGCGGCGTTGACCTACGGCGTCGAGGGCGGCACCTACGAGGAAACTGATGGTCTCGAAAGGTAGATGTTGGTCTCGTTTCAGTTCGCCAATAGCAGTGTAAATGGCCTCTAATGTGAGCTGAATGAGGCGGTCGCTGCCCACCCATTCCGGGCGTTCGATGACGCGCTCTAGCACCAGTTCGATGATCTCCAATAATTGCTGATCCGTCAACTTCGGCGACCAGCTGCCACGGCTCGGTGGTTGCGTGACAACCCGCAAAACCTGCTCCAGGGCTACCGCCACCAAAATACGTGGGCTATTGGGACTGATCCGCATCAGGCGCTCCAAATGACCACTACTGTATAGCAAAATAAGGCGAATAAACTCAGGCAAAAGGTGCTTGATGTCCGTCTTAGAGGCCCGTAAGGCTCCCGCCGTATCGCTGAGAATTTTTTGGAATACCGCTTCTTTTGCAATGAGTTCTGGGTGCGCATCCATGATAGCCAGACCGGCCTGCACCAGCTCTTCGGCCAAATCAGGCTGGAAGCCCTGGGTAAGGTCTACCTCCGACTCAAAGAGCAACAGGTCAAGCAAAATCAAGCTGCGTTTATTGGGGTGCTGACTGATAATCGTTTCCAATACAAAGTCCAGCAACTCCAGGAACCGCTCCAGACGTTCGCTATCAGCAGTAGAATCGGGCGGGTAAACGTAGTTCACCAACATCTGCAAGGCACGTTCCAGAATGGCTTTTTCTTGCTCGTCGCTGCCCCATTTTAGTTTTTGCAATACTTGTGGGCTCGTCGCCGCGGTATGCATACTGAGCAGTATGAGGTTTTCTAAAACCGTAGGTGAAAGGCGCGCATCGGCGGGCAACAAGGCCAGCGCATCCATGATGGCTTGCAATACCTCCTGCCAAATGCTGGGCTTGGTTTTGCCAACAGGCACCACCCAGGCCGGATTATCAACGATTGCATCGAGTAATTCTTCCGCGAGACCGAGCATGTCATCCCCTGTCAGTTGTGGGCGCCATTTACCATCCGTGCCAGTACTGGCTAAACGGCCTAAAAATTCCCGCAGCGCAATGACGATAAGGAAGCGAGGTTCGTCGGCATCAGCATCAACGATGAGGTGGGCATTCAGGGCGCTGGCTTCGAGACTCATGCGCAACAGTTCCGGTAAAATTCCTTTCTGTCGGAAGTCGCCTGCATCAAGGTCTTTGGCCAAATCGCGAACGATAGCTTGTAACGCCATTTCACTACTCACCAATTCGGGCTGTTGTTCCATTACCCGCAGTGCAGACTCGATCAGGTCCGTCAATAGGTCTTCATCAAAGCCACGGCTGTAATCAATGTCGTCTTCACTAAAGAGGATGAGCTGCACCAATAGCAAGCCACGCCGGTCGGGGTGGTAGGCCAGAATGACGTCCAATACATATTCTACCAATTCCGCAAAGCGGGCCGTACGTTCGCCACCACTCACTTTCATCTCGTGGAAGATGAAGGTACTGATGAGCGACAAAGCCCGTTCCAGCACAGATCGTTTTTCAGTATCGGTGCCCCAAGGGATTTTATCCATCACGGCCTCGCTGGTAACTGCTGCCGTGAGCGCCAGCGCTATCAAGTATTCTAGCTGTTCGGGCGATAGTTTCACGCCTGGAGGCATATTGTGCAAGGCGGCCAGCACGGCTTGTAGTACATCGCGGAAGATGACCTGCCCATCAGGACCACGCACCACCCATTCGGGGTGCAAGATCAACTCATTGACCAAGTTGTCTACAATCATCATGGCCTCGGTCGGTGTCAGCTGCGGTTGCCATACTTCTTCGCCAGCTTCCTTGGTAGAAAGCGCCAACAGTAGCTCGCGGATGAAGACCACCAGTAGATATTCCGGCTCGTCCGATTCGGCATTGACAATGAGGTGGGCATTGAGTGCTGTGTTTTCCAAACTCAGGCGCACCAATTCTAGCAAAATATCCTCTTGCTTAAAGCTGGAAGCATCCAATGCCCCGGCGATACCAGCGACGATTTCCCCTAGCGCAGCTTGTCGGCTGATCAACTCAGGGTGAGCAGCAAGGGTAGCCAAAGCGGCATCCACCAGCTGATTGGCCAGCTTACGGTTGAAACCTCCCTGGTAATTGACACTGGGTTGCGAGAAGAGGATCAGGTCGGTAAGCAGCAAACCACGCTTATCAGGATGACGGCTGATAATGACATCAAAGATATAATCCAGCAGTTCGAACAGCAAGACATTACGGTCGCCCGATGTGGTATGCTCTCGTTCGAAGACGAAAGCGAAAACAAGGTTGAGCGCTTGTTGCAAAACGGCTTCTTCTTCACCGTCATTGCTCCATTTTATCTTTTGCAACACTAGCTCATTGGCGGCTACTACGCGCAGGTTCCGCTGTAGGAGCCATTCAAAGGTGGCAGCACTCAGGCGTTCGGTAGCGGGTATCCGAGCAAGTCCGTCCATCGTAGCTCTGATGACGGCAGCCAGGAGGGGCTTTCCATCCGCTTGGTGAATCATCCAATTGGGGTTGCGCACCACTTTATCGAGAAGCTGTTCGGTGATGAACAGCAATTGAGACTTACTCAGTCGGGGGCGCCACTGGCCATCGCTGACAGGGCGCGACAATTCTGCGAGGATCAACTGCACTGCGCTGATCAGTAGGTCGTGTCCGTTACCTGCTCCGGGACCGTGGTCGTCATGAGGTTGGCGAAACAGGCGAAGGTTTTGGCCCGTTTGTTCTAGTACTAGTCGCACCAATTCCGGGAAAAGGTCCGGGCGGCGGTAGTCGTAATCTTTGAGGGCACTGCTTACGCCACTTACAATTTCCTGAAAGCCATTTTTATGATGAATCAGCTGTGGGTGTTCGGCCAGTACGCCAAAGCTGCTTTTGAGCAGGCGGTCGAGGGTATGCGCATTCAGACCATCCTTTATATTAATTTTATCAGGGTCTTGCAGGATAGCATCGAGCAAGACGGTGCTGGTAGCCTTGATGAGTTCGCTGGCACCGCTATTGGTATCAAAAAATTCACGTGGCGACGCAAAGACGTAGCTCCCGGCATTGGAGACGGTACTGCGGAGCAAGAAACGCCCCCAATTGACGGCCTCTTCCTGGTTGTCGCTATCACTGATGTGTTCGAGGCGGCGAAACAAATCTTCTGCAATTCCTTTACCCGCCACCTTTATGAAACCCTGAACCTTGGGATCGTTAGTGGCATCCTGTCCCAAGTCGCTGATACTTTCCGCAGCAGCGATAAACAATTGTGGGACGATCTTGCGCGACTGCCTGTGAAGAGCGACATTGTCACTCAGTTTTAGTTCATCAAAAGCTTTGAGGAAATGCTTGAGCGTACGGCCCGTAGCCGATTGCTCATTCAATGCGCCAGGGATGCGGTTGAAGTAGTCGATACCAATCTCTACCAAAGTCCCCGCCACCATTTGTAATGGATTGGTATGCTTGGCGCTGTCGTGTGTATACTGCCGGATGCTAAGAAGGGCTACTAGCTCGTCGGCATTGATGCGGTCATCATCCAAGCCATCCTGAAAGGTAGAACTTGCTTCTTGCGCTACAAGTGTACTCAGTTGCGCGTAGGCCGCCACGTACATATCCAACTCCTGGTTGGTGGGCACAGCATCCCCTACTCCATTTTTGAAGCGGTCATGGATATCCGCCAGGCGTTCCATTTTTTTCAGGTAGGTCGCTCCACCAGTGACTTCATCGTCATTATCGAAGAAATTCTGGGCAGTAAAAGCATTAGGGGTGCCGCTAAATTTGGGCAGGGGCAGTACGATACTTTTAGAGGTAAGACTTTTAGCGTAAGCCCGTTGGGCGTTGCGCCCAAGTCGAATGGCGGAGTTAATGGCGAATACAATCGCCTCAGCAGTCATAGCCATAGGGATGGGTGGGTTTTTACGGTTATTGGGTAGGTTTGCAATTTAGGAAAAAAGGCAGCATAAGGCAGCATAATAAGGCAANNTTGCCTTATTATGCTGCCTTATTGCCCTATGGTGGAGATTTGCGATCACCCTTCCCAGTTTTCAGGATTCTTTCTGATGTAGCGCGCAATCCGTTCGTATTCCCCTTTGGTATTCGTATTAATGATATGACCGTGGTAATTATGCAGCCACGTTTTCTGCCCTGATGTGCCGCGTAGGATATTTATCTGTTTGGAGGTCAGCATTTTGAATTTACCGATGATTTTGGGAATCAACATACGGCGGCGCAGTGCTATGTATTCTTTGGTAGTCAGTGATTGCCAGCGAAATGCAGGACGTTCAATATCAAACCCTTTCCATTCCGTCAAGGTGATAATGAGATGAATGTGATCGGGCATGATTACCCATTCGCCTAGTTCGGCGCGATCATGATAATCGGGAATCTTTAAAATCTCAGCACGAACAATTTCACCGTAAGGCGACAAATGCATCTCGCCATCTTCAATATGCCCCAACAAACGTTCTCGGTTTTGAATGCAGATCGTTATAAAATAGCTACCCGGTGCCGAATAATCCCACCATGGCTGTCGGTGGAAAGGCCGATCATACTCGTGATTGGTTTTCATTTCGTAAAATTCAGAGAGATAAAAGAAGGAAAATAATGGATTTTATACAAAAACGCAACAAGGCAAATTCATGAATTTGCCTTGTTGCGCCTTGTTGCGCCTTGCTTTTGCCTTATGTCTACTCCCTAAACCGTTCATCTGCAATAAACGTCTCATCCGTCAGGCTCTCCAAAAAGGCAATCAGGTCTGCCTTTTCGATATCCGTCAACCCCAAGGGGCGGATACGTTCATCTTGCAAAGGGTGCCCTACCCCGCCCCTGTTGTAGTGATCAACTACGGCTTCCAACGTCGGTAAATTACCCGCGTGCATATATGGTGCCGTGAGCGCAATATTTCGTAAACCAGGCACCCTAAACTTGCCAATATCCAAGGTATCCAACGACACCCTCCGGCGGCCCAAGTCATCACTATGATCCAGTTCTAATCCATTATTAAAGAATCCGTCATTGGTAAAATTGAAACCTGAATGACAAGCGCTACAGGCCAGTTCGTCATTAAAAAACAAATCGCGGCCACGTAACTGAGCAAGGCTCAAAGCCGTACTCACCCCTTGATAAGTGTATTGATCGTAGGCCGAGTTACCGCTGATCATCGTCCGCTGAAAAGCCGCTAGGGCGCGCGTAATCGTAAAGGCATCTGCCTCGCGGCCAAAGGCCCGCAAAAACTGCTCGCGATACTCCGGCAAGGCATTGATCCGATCAGCGGCCACAAAGATCGAAAGATCCATCTCATTCGCATCTTCAATAGGGGAACCCGCTTGTATCTCCAGCTTCGGCACACCACCGTCTTTATGAAAAACGGTCACGTAAGCCAGGTTCGCCAAAGATGGGGCGTTGCGCATCCCCAGTCGGCCAGCTACTCCCGGCGAGATGGCCACATTATCCGCAAAGGCAAACTCCTGCCGATGGCAGCTATTGCAAGAAATCGTCTCATCTGCCGATAAGATGGGGTCGTAAAAAAGACGCTTCCCCAAGGCTACCTTTGCTACCGTCAAGGGGTTTTCAGTTGGCTCCACGGGTATCGGGAAACCCGCTGGCACCTCGTAACCATAAGGCGTATCATCTACGTCTGGCACTGCTACCTCAGGCTCACAAGCCAGCAACAGCAGTAGCAGAAGGCTCCCGGCCAGCATCTTCAAACACCTCATAGGCATACTCCGTTTCATTGTTATCTTTTAGTAGGAAAGCAGGCCAACAAGGCGCAACAAGGCAAATTCATGAATTTGCCCAGTGCCCAGTGCCCAGTCCATAGTCCGCCCAACCCTCCCAAAGCCCCTACCCTTTCAAGGGCAGGGGCTGAGATGGGTCAATCTCCTACTTCTTCGTAATCGCATCCGCAATATTGTCCGCAAAAATGGCTGAAGTTGCTAAGTCATCTCCCGTATGCACACTGTACGTCTGGGATATATCAATATCATTAAAAAGGGCCGCTACATCCAAACCAAAGGCTAGCGTCTGGCTATCATCCTCGATATCGGTATGCAGATCTTTGGCAACTGTCCGGCGGAAAGCCTCCTTGCCCAAGTGGTATTCCATCACGGTTTCAGGCGTACCATCGCCATCCAGATCTACCATTCCGTCAATGCGCACAAAGATGTAACCGGCATTCCAGTTCCAGTTCATTGGTGGATCACTTTGGCGAGCCAATGGGTCCGTCTCCGTGTCACGAGTATCAAAATCATCCGCCGTCTGGTCATTTTCAGCAGGTGCTACACCCACAAAAAACTCCGCCATGTGGTAGTGCTTCTTATCTACGTTCATCACTTCCTGCGCACCGCTTTTGGGCTTCACCAAAAGGTACTTGCCATCAGCGGTCACCGCATCACCTTCTTCCGGGTGCAGCGTGATCCCGCCTACATAAAACTGTACGGTCTGAAAACTCACTGCCGTCCCATTGAGGTCATATACCTGATCGTAATCAAAGTCACTACCCGCAAAAGAATAATCAAATTCAAAAGCTACATCCGAGTCCAAACGGCTTACATCGTCATCATCACAGCTGTAAAGGCTCACCGATAGCACCAGTAATGCCAGCATTAATTTGTTAAAGTTCATCTTGATTTTTTGTTTTAAATTTTAAAAATGGATTGAAATTATTCTACCACCAGCTCTACACTTGCAGAAGCCAGGTTTTCGTTGTGGTCACTGGCTTTCACCGTCAGGGTATACACCTGGTCAGTTAAATCCGGCAACGTAAAAGTTTCATCAATACGGTAAGTCGTAGCGTGCAAGTGCCCTCCCGCCAACGTCTGTGCATAAGTCCGGTCGGCATTCCTAAGCACTACACTGAATTCGTGTAACTCCTGATTTTCGTCAATATTTACAATCAGTTCCAGGTTGCTCCCCGCCACATAGTTGGCAATATTGGTTGGTTCAACAATGTCGATCAAAGGGGGCGAAACATCCACCTGTGGCCCCTCCTCTTTTTGACAATTAGCCAACACCAGGGCCATTACCAGCAATACATAAAAATTATAGTGATTCTTCATTTGTTTTGTTTTTAGCACCTTTTGGGGCCTCCCTCCCTTCGGTCGGGCGTTATGTTCCAGGGCGCGCTAGTCGCTTGGCCAGCGACCCCGATTTAATCGGGTCGCTGTCTGTCCCCGCTTTGGGCGGGGCCACCCTTGCACAGCACTAGGCCGGGCATTCCCCAAGTAAGTCAAGTATTTGCACCTTAACTTCCAAGCGGCTTTCCTCCAAAAAAGTAAGTAAACTGTACAGTCATCCTACCACCAGCTTCCGTCAGTCCTTCCGCCCATTTTTGCTCTAGCGGATGCTGATAACGAAGCGTAGTACTGAATGCAGGAAAAAACACCTGTAGTCCAAGCTGCCCAAAGGTGTATTGCCCCCCAGTATGACTCCGGTAATAACCGCGCTGCACATCTTCGGCTGCCGTCTCCCTGTACAATCCCAGACTAGGCATAATTCCCAGTTTGCCACTGGCGATCACGTTAAACACTGTCAGGTGTCCACTCCAGCGATGGCCATAGCGGTAGTCTTCCTCATTTTCTCCGTTACGGCTGGCCAGCACATCGGCACTCAGACCCCAATCTCCACGGCGCAACACATACTGTAGGTAGGCCATACCATCGAGGCTACCCGTTCCCAAACGAAAGTTGACTTGGGTGTTGTCCTCTTCTGGTAGTTTGGCTTGCTGGCCCCACGGTAGCTTAGCTCCCACACCAGCACTCAGCCGATGACGCCATTCCGTACGCTTCTTGTTCTCCTGATCCAGCACTACGTATTGTAGCAGTACACTAGGGTCACTCCAGCCATTGAGGTTCCAAGTTTCGCCTGCTATCTCACGTTGCAGAAAAGCATAAGGCAAGGCCACACTCAGCCGCCAACGATCGTGCAGCCGCAACTGTAGTTGCAGGTCCATCTGTTGAAAATATTCTTCGCTCCCAATCTGCCCAAGGGCTTTAGCCTCCAGACTACTATAGGACGTAAACCGCTGATGGTTCCACCCTATACTAAGCTGGTGCGACTGAAAACGAGGGGTAAGCCCCATTTCCCAAAACATAATACTACACCCACAGGCCTCACAGGCTGAAAGCTGAGGTAGGTTGCCCACTCCCAATAAGAGCAGCAAAAGGATAATCGTCCGCATAATGATACTGATCTAATAGCTAAAATACTCGTTGAGACAAAGGTCTTACCCTATGTTTTGCGAACATTTCCACTAACTGTCCTCGGCCTAGTGCCTCCTTTTCCTATGAAAAAAAGCGAACACTAGCTCCTCAGAATAAGAAACTTAATTGAGTTGATTATTTGCTTTCCAACAAGACTTACGGTCTGAGACATCACCAATACCAAGGTATTGACGAAGTTATTTCAGGCTGAACACATAAGTCAGATGATACCGAATTGTGTTAGAGCTTATTTGAGACAGATTTGATTTGAAAATCAATAATTCAGAATTCTCGCTGAACTCAAAATTGTACGCTTGATGGGCTACGTAAACTATTTTGAGCGCCGACAGCGCTCCTAAAAGAATTGTTTTTCAAGCTTAGTAAGTACCAAAAATGCTCTTAATTCAATAGAAGGACAAGAAAGGAATTACGCCCGGGGTGGATGCCACTGAGGGTGTACATATTGACGCTCCTGCCAGTCGTCGTCAGAAGACACAACAACAGGGGTGAACATAGCTGGTACATTCAGTAGCCAATGTTCTTGCACAGGAGTAGAAAAGGGAGGAATTTGCCAAAGGCTGGCAGCTTCTGGCGTAGCACCAGGTTGTTGCTGCTGCTCAAAAGCTTCCGTTAATTGTTGACTAATAAAACAGCTACCAAAACAAGCCAACTCAGGTGCATCCTTGTTGACACACATGGGCACAGCCACCTCCTCCCGCTGGCTTTCCAATTGAAAAGCCAGAAAAGGTACCGTAAGCACCTGCGCCATAAGGCAGAGTAAGGTTAATATGACAATTAGCTGTCTCACATCGTAAAGGTAAAGAATAGCGTGGTCAAAAACCTTAGAGGATGATGAAAATCAGTGTTAATATTTGGATAGCGTCGGTCAGGATACAATCTCTTCTCGTAAGGCAACAAGGCAACAAGGCAACAAGGCAAATTCATGAATTTGCCTTGTTGCCTTGTTGCCCTACAACCCATACTCCTCCCGCGTCAATCCAAACAACATCACATCCAGCAGGGCGCCGGAGGCTTTGCGGTATTCGTGGCGCAGATCGCCCTCGCGGCGGAAGCCTACCTTACGGGCCAAGCGTTGGCTATTGTAATTATCTACCAAGGTTTTAAGGACCAATTTATTGAGCTGAAGTTGCTTAAACGCAAACTGTATCATACGCGACATGACCTCCGTCATCAGTCCCTTCCCTGCCTGGTCCTGATGGAGGAAGTAGCTGATTTCAGCACGCGGGGTCTGCCAGTCGATGTTGCGAAAGTGCAGATAACCTATCATATCGGCCTCATCGACGCGCCATATCCCAAAGGTGAATTCTTCCTGAAGCAGCCACTTGGCCAATGAACGCCTTGCAAACTCCTCCCCTTCTTCGGGTGTGCGGATCAGCTCTACGAGAATGGGAAAATGATCTTCTATATAACTGGAATTCTCTTGAATCAAATCATAAAGTTCCAGCCCATCCCCTTCACGCAAGCGGCGCGTCAACGTTCGAGTAGTAATTATAGCGGTGTCAATACCAAAAAGATCAGGGCGCATGAATAATGATTTTATACTAGCGGCTGGTAGCCAGAATTTTGTTTAAGAATACACGGGTAATCATATATGTTGGAGCTACTCCGCTCAAGCCCAAGCTACCACTAGCCAGTGTTGACCCCGTTTCCAAGGGATTGTCAGATGCGTAGTAGGCGTAACGTAAAACTACATCTTCATTCACACTATGGCGAATTTTACTGGCTGCCTGGATCGCTTTTTGATAATGGGCTCCTTCCATTTCCAAACCAATCGCTTGCCATGACGATTTCCGAAAGTAACGCAATATATCTCGGTTCTGGAGACTCGTCCCTAAAACGGTAATCATCAACCCCTCCAAAACGCCTATGCCCAGGTCGTTTTCAAAATCTTCCTTACAAAGGTCATTCTTAAAGGGGTAGTTGTCAGCAGTACCTTCAAAAACGTGAGCGGAAGGTACCATAATATCGCCTTTCCCTCCTTCCAATATGCCCGCTTTGCCCATTATGTTGACGGACGCTACTGGAAGATCATGGTGATAATCAACCGTCTCATGAGGCCGAAGGAGTTCATCCATCGTTTCGTAGGCTTGCTCGCCAAAGGCGTAGTCCATCACAAAAACCACCGGCACCTCCTCTTTCTTTTCTGGCAGCTTCCACTCCAGTGAACGAGGTGCTTTTTTTATTTTAGACAAATCAAAAAACTGTACCGAAATATTGGTTCCACTGGTATCATCCAACTGTACCATTCCGTGCTGTCGGGCATAATCCGTGACACGCTGCCGCAGCTTACCGTTTTCGGGCAAACTCAAAAGCTGAAACAACTCCTTGGTTGGGTATTTTGCTGCTTCCTTGGGCAGTGCTGCTTCGGCATACAGGCAATTCATCACACTGTGCAAGTTTGCACTGATAATGTGTAGCGGACGGCCATTCATGTTGTGTTCATGCAGAGCCTCCTTTATGGCATGTGCCCAGCGGCTACCATGCAAATGGTGACCAATCATGTCCCGCAAAGTACTGGAGAAACTGATCTCGCGATCTTTTTTCTCCTGATCTTCTTGGGAAGATAGACAGCCTAGCCAGTAAGTAATATGGAAAATACTATTTACGTTGGGGTCATTATCAAAGCGCTCACAAGCAGTTATCGTCTCTTGGTAGGTTCTCCCCAGCAAAGTACTCAAATAAGTGTAAGCTACCTCTCGGTTATATTCTTCGCCAGCCTCTTCGCGTTTGACAATTTCTTCCAACATATTCCACTCCCGTCGCTTTGCTCCTCGGTGGTTTTCGCTGTTTCTGCGAATTTTTTCAGATTCAATATACATAAAGGTGAGATGCGTGAGAATATCGTAAATGTCACTACGACCTCGCGTCATTTCAATATACATTTCTTCTTTATCGATCCGGTAAGCATTCCGTCGACGAGCAGGAGGAACAATAGGCGTGAAGTCTGTCTGTTCGTACCCTTCACGAGAGATCAGCTTTACAAACCGGCACTCTTCAATGCCTTTAGGTAAACGCTGGAAGATGTAAAACAAACCATTCAATTCTACTCGCTCTGGCTCGTTAACACTGCCATAAATTTCTGGGCGTAGTTCTGTCAACGCTTCAATCATAGCCTCTCCTGATACCCCCAACGGTTTATAACTCCCTCGGATAAAAAGATGGCGCATCGCAATATAAAGGCGTTCAATAGCTGCCCGACTAATCTGGGCACGGTTGCGGTTGGGGATGGGCAATGACATATGAAGTATTGAAATTATTTCACAAAATTAACCCTTCTATGTAAAAGGGTAGCATACTATCTTTCTATTATATACAAAGACTACGAAACTGTCTAAAGTTTTCTCATGCAAAACACGTATACTATTACTGCAATAATAATCAAATCTCAATCAATCGAGTAGTAACTCCATTTGAATATTAGAACGAGCATAAGGACTAGGAATCTTATTCACTAAACGGGTAAACCCTAATTTATAATAAAGATGAATGGCAGGCTGTAATACCGTATTACTTTCTAGGTACAGGCGACTGGCCCCAAGCGCCCTGGCTTTTTCAATCACCTTTTTTCCCAACAAATAACCTACCCCCATCCCTTGTGCCAGAGGGCTTACGCCCATTTTGGCCAACTCGTAGGAAGCATTCGGCATTTTAAGCATTGCTACGACACCTACTGGTTCCCCTTCAAAAAGGGCGACAAAAATGAAGCCTCCTTTATCCAGAATATAAGCCTGAGGATGATCAAGTGCTGCGAAATCAGCGGCTTCCATCGTAAAGTACTGCTCGATCCAAGCCACATTAATATCTCGAAAAGCTTGCTGGTAAGCCGGTAAATAAGGTACAACCTCAATGGCTGCCGAGAGGCGGGATTTGCGCCGCTCCTGTACTCTTCGTGTGATACTTTTGTTTTCTAGTGCGAGTTCTAGATCCTGCATTGCAGCCCAAAAATTGTGATCCGTTTCCTTAAGTAGGTCGGCTACACTTTGATAGACATCATCGTAAAAATCGGCCATCTTTCCGGCGATAGCCTCCCCTGCTTCAGAGAGCGAAAGGAGGCTTTTTCGGCCATCTTGCTTATCGCGAACCTTGGTAAGCAAATCATTTTTTTTCATCTCTTTGGCCACCTGGCTCACCGAGGCGTGCGACTGGCCAATCCGCTGAGCCAAATCTGTTACGTGCATAGGGCCACCCTGACTTAGCATGTAAAACACAGGAAACCAGCGTGGCTCAAAATTCATTTGCTGTAAACGAAAAATCGCAGCTCCCTCCAAGGTGACCATTTCACTAAGTCGACGCAAGCGGCTACCAATAGCCATTACTCCTGCTATTTGATAAAATTCTGGTTCCATTGCAAAATAATTTACGTAAGTACTTACGTAAATATATTCTTTTTATCTCTACCCAGCAATAACTGCCAGCCAAACATTAAAACAAACTTAAGAAACTGGAGTATTTGGCAAAATAATAAGACTGCAAGGGGAGAATACACCACATTTTTTTTAACTTTTAGCCCTAAACCGTAAATCCCTTTATTCTTCCCCAAAACAGAGGGGTATAAAAATTACACTATTCATTAGTATATGATCAAAGTAATCAGTCTTATCCTCGGCGGTGGTGCCGGTACTCGCTTATTTCCACTTACAGAACAACGTTCTAAACCAGCAGTACCCATCGGCGGTAAATACCGCCTTATTGACATTCCAATATCCAACTGCCTCAATTCCGGTATCCGTCGGATGTTTGTCCTTACGCAGTACAATAGTGCCTCGCTTAATCAGCACATTAAGAATACCTATAACTTTGACTCTTTCAGTCATGGCTTTGTAGATATCCTGGCGGCTGAACAGACACAAAACAGTGATAGCTGGTTTCAAGGAACGGCTGATGCAGTGCGCCAAAGCATGCACCACTTACGTAATCATGATCACGATTACGTAATGATTCTTTCAGGGGATCAGCTTTATCAGATGGATTTGGCTGAATTTGCTCAGTACCACCTTGACAAGAAAGCGGATTTAACCATTGCTACTATTCCCGTTAATGATAAAGACGCGCCTGGTTTTGGTATCCTCAAACAGGATGACAACCAAATGATCGAAAGCTTTGTAGAGAAACCATCTGCGGATATTCTTTCAGACTGGACTTCTCCTTTGCCCGATAGATATACCTCACAAGGAAAAAACTGGATGGCTTCCATGGGAATTTATATATTCTCCAAGACCTTCCTAGAGCGGCTCTTCGATGAAAACCCTGATGCTACAGATTTTGGCAAGGAAATTATTCCTTATGCCATTAATAACAAATTTCGGGTAGCTAGCTATTCTTATGATGGCTACTGGGAAGATATTGGTACGATTCGTTCTTTCTTCGATGCTAATATTGCGCTGACGGACCCCGTTCCGGCTTTCAATATGTTCGATAACGAAGAGCAAATTTATACCCGCCCGCGGATGCTGGCACCTTCCAAAATATTCGGCACCTTTTTCAATCAGGCCATTATCGCCGAAGGGTGTATCGTTAATGCCAGGCAGATAGATCATGCCATCATAGGCTTGCGTTCTCGTATTGGAACGGATACAGAAATATCCAACGCTATCATCATGGGTAATGACTACTATGAAACGATAGCGGAGATTGAGGAGCTTGGTGATACGCCAGCAATGGGTATTGGTGCAAATTGTTACATCCGAAATGCGATCATCGACAAAGATTGCCGTATTGGTGATAATGTCCGAATTCATGGAAGCACTTCCCTTGAAGATACAGAAACCCCAACTTATATGATCCGGGGAGGTATTATCGTTACTCGCAAAGGATCGACCATACCATCTGGTACAAGGATAGGCTTGCAGAGTTAGTGCTTGTAAAATAAAATTTCAAGCTATACCACGTAAAAAATCCCGTCAATGTTCACATCGACGGGATTTTTCATTTAAAACCTTTGGTTTTAATCAAATTAAGCGCCCAAATAGTGCTTGAGGAGCTTGCTACGATTAGCAGAACGAAGCTTATTGATTGCCTTGTCCTTAATTTGGCGAACCCGCTCACGGGTAAGACCAAACTTGTCGCCAATATCCTCCAACGACATTGGGTGCTCAACACCAATACCGAAGTACAACTTGATGACATCACACTGACGATCAGTCAGCGTTGATAAAGAACGTTCAATTTCACGGCGCAATGATTCCCGGTACTCCAATGCAGCGTCAGTGCCTGGGGTCGCTGTATTTTCAAGTACGTCCAACAAGCTGTTGTCTTCGCCTTCTACGAAAGGAGCATCCATAGATACGTGACGAGCAGCGACACCAAGTGTCGTTTCTACTTCTTCTGTAGAAATTTCCAATTGATCTGCCAATTCTTCAGGAGATGGCTCACGCTCGTACTCTTGCTCGAGTTCGGAAAACGCTTTATTAATCTTATTAAGAGAGCCTACCTTGTTTAGTGGTAAACGAACGATCCGCGATTGCTCAGCAAGTGCTTGCAGGATCGACTGACGAATCCACCAAACGGCGTAGGAGATAAACTTGAAACCACGCGTTTCATCAAAACGTTGAGCCGCTTTGATTAAACCCAAGTTTCCTTCGTTGATCAAGTCACTTAATGATAAACCTTGGTTTTGGTATTGCTTAGCTACCGAGACCACAAAACGCAAGTTGGCTTTGGTCAATTTTTCCAAAGCGGCTTGATCACCTTGCTTGATCCGCTTAGCTAATTCCACCTCTTCTTCTGGTGTCAACAAATCCACCTTACCGATCTCCTGGAGGTACTTCTCCAGTGACTGACTTTCGCGGTTCGTAATGGATTTTGTGATCTTAAGCTGTCTCATTTATTTAGCCTCTTTGATTGTCGAAAATAAAAAACCCGCCTTGTGCTGATTACAAGCCGGATTTACGCTCGGATTCACTTATTTGACTATGGCAACTTCACTTATCCCCATCATGCAGGAAGAGATTTGGAATATTTGAGTAACCGTCATATAAATTATAGAAAATAATATTTTTATGAAATCCAAACGCAAAAATACGTGCAAAACAGCTAATTGTCAAGCTTCTAGCCGATATTATTGTTTGCTTTTTAGTAACAAACTGATTAATAGAATAGTTGTGTAAGTACCTCTATGTCGAATTTTTCCACTTAATGCCGGTAAAGATTTGGAAAAATGGCCGCTTTCTCTTTTATTGTGCCGAATCGATTCACAGATTCGCATTAATTATTTGTGAGAAAACTTTTCTCACTAAACCATGCCTTAACTATGGAGAGAGTAAAATTTTCGAAAGAATTTATCTTTCGCGCATCTCCGGCCATTTTATATCAGTTTCTTAGCACCCCTGACTGCCTGATCCGTTGGTTTTGTGACCAGGTCCATATAAATGGACGTATGTATACATTCGAATGGAACGGTACAGAAGAAGAAGCTGAACTTATTGAAGACCTCGAGAACGAACTACTTCGTTTCCATTGGGAGGATGCCGATGATGAAAGAGAGTACCTGGAATTCAACATGGCTCGCTCTCCGGTAACAGGAGAAACAATCCTCGTAATCACTGATTATTGTGATGACGATGAAGTAGAGGACCAAAAACAACTCTGGGAGACTCAAATGAAAGCCCTACGAGGAGTTACTGGAGGTTAGGCTATTGCTATTCTCGGCAATTGTTTTGCAATGGAAGCATCATGCTTCCCTAGACATCAATTTTTTTTTTAATCCTCTTTAGGGGTGACTCATGTTTATTTTCCTATCCCTTAAGTAATTCAGGAAATTTTTGCCAGTCTTCTTCCTCTGGCAGACGGATAGGCAATTGTCGGCCTGACCATTTGAAAACAGACATTCTTTCGTCCCCAACAAACAACTGAATTTCGGTTTCTTCTTTCTTTCCAGGAACCATTCCTGCTGGTGGTATCATCAGTTGAGTTCCAGCACGTAGTACCAGTACTTTCTTTTCGCCACTTTCCAATACTGTCGTACTTCCTACTTTACGTTTTGCCCAACGTAAACTAACTTCTGTACCGCCCGGGTAATCTGAAATCACAGCCAACTGTGGGGCTTTTTCATCTCCCACTGCTGCTGCCACAATGGGGGCATAAAGGTTGGGTAGCTCATCGAATAAGACTTTCGGTCGGCCATAATAGTCAATCGCAGACCAGGAAGGCGCTGGCCAGCAATCGTTCAATTGCCAGAAGGTTGTACCCATGCAGTAGCCATAACGCAGGCGGTGTGCCAGTATCGCCCGACGTATACCTTCATATTGCACCTGTTGTGATTGTTCTACAAATGCCGGAAAATCAGAAGCAGGCTCGCCGTATTGTTCTGTAAACTTCCCTATCAGGCCATTGCCGATGTAGCTCTTCTGGTGGTGTGCCATCACCGGACTATCTAGTGACCACTGGCTACTATCCGCGAAGCTAGCGATAGTTTCCATATCAGGAAACGACTGAAAGCCATACTCGTTCATATAGCGCCCAACTTTGGTTTCGTAGCCCGTAAAGTCATCTGGTCCGTGCCATACGCCCCAATAATGCAAGGTATTGTGCCCGCGTTCCGCTATTTTATAAGAAGAACTCAAGGGAGTTGTATGCGAATAAGGTCGTTCGGGGTCTTCCTTTGCTAATACCTCTGGGATCAGTTCCTGGAATATTTTGGTGTAATTGCGATACATATCCTGTTCATCCTCCCCTTTGATATCGTATTTTTTTTGCCAGCCCCAGTTGCGCATCGCTAAATCTACTTCATTGTTACCACACCAGGTGATGATACAGGGATGATTGCGCAAACGGCGAACGTTTTCCCTGACCTCGGCTTCTACGTTGGCCAAAAACGAAGGGTCTGCCGGATATGCTGCACAGGCAAACATAAAATCTTGCCACACCATTAACCCAAGCGAATCACACTGGTCATAAAAATGTTCGTCTTCATAAATACCTCCGCCCCAAACGCGGATAAGGTTAAAATGGGCATTTTGTGCCTGCACGAGTAAATCCGTCTTCTGCTGTGCAGTAATCCGTGTCAGTATCGCATCCTGTGGAATATAGCTGGCTCCTTTTGTAAAAATGGGCCTGCCATTGATTTTAAAATAAAAGCTGGTACCGTAGCTATCAGGGCGTTGAACCAACTCAACAGTGCGGATACCAATTTTCTTTTCCTGTTCATCCAGTTTCTCACCATCTTTCCATAGCTCCAAACTTAGGTGGTAACGGTGAGCTTCGCCATGACCATTAGGCCACCACAAGCGAGGCTGATCAATATGGAAGTTGAAGTAGACCTCTTGCTCGGTCTTCGTCAACCCGCGTTTGGCTAAAAGACGACCGGTGTTCAGGTCGCGCAATCGCAGCTCATAAGCGCCCGGGCTGCGGCGATCAATGGCAGCACGAATGCCCATTCGCGCCCGGGCTGTTTCTACCTCTTCCTGAAAATACTGAACCTCTTCTAGTCGGGCATGCTCCCAACTTTCGAGATAAACAGGTCGCCAAATCCCTTGTGTAACCAGACGAAGGCCCCAATCCCAGCCAAATTGAAACTGCGCCTTGCGGGCAAAATTAGCCATCCGAGGGTCGCCAGTATCATTGACAGAAGTTTTATTGAGTGCATAAGAAAGGTTTTGAATAGTTTCTGCTAGTGCTTCCAATGGTGCCGTAAAAGCTACCCGCAAGTGGTTGGTTCCTGCTTTCAACAAAGACGTAACGGGCACCTGCCAGGAACGAAACATATTGTCCGCTGTGAGAATCAAGCTATCGTTTAGGTAAACTTTTGCGTAAGTATCCAACCCTCTGAAGTTTAGTCGGTATACCCGCTGGGGATCAAACGCTTCTGGCGTAAAAATAAGATTGTACTCCCAATTGCGTTCTCCTACCCACTGTACCTCTGTTTCATTGGTACCATAATAAGGGTCAGGCAGCAACCCCGACCGGCTCAGCACCTCCTGCACAGTGCCTGGCACTGGCGTTGAAAGCTCCTCCGCCGTCGAAAAGTCGGTAGATTTGATAGTCCAACCCGTACTCAATGGCTCGCGTAATACTTCTTGCCCCATAAGGATTTGGCTTATTAGCAGGAGCGAAAAAAAAAGTCCTGCTGATCGTAAAAGAAAGGATAGTCGGTTCATGGCAACAAGATACAAGTCCTAAGATTAATTATCTTTGCCAGACAAGAAATCAGATTCTTAGATAAAATATTTTGAATTTTAGAGCTAATAAGAAAATCTGGATTCCCTCCAGATACAATCCTTTTAAAAGCTCTTAGCTAAATTCTCAACTCAAAATTGGGTAACCTATGGCAAATAATCTGTTAGCCGGCAAGCGTGGTATCATTTCCGGAGCGCTCGATGAGCAATCTATCGCCTGGAAAGTCGCAGAGCGTTGTGTAGAAGAAGGAGCACAAATTGTCCTTACCAATGCCCCTGTCGCTATGCGTTTTGGCAAAATCAATGAATTGGCGGAGAAACTCAATGCTGAAATCATTCCTGCCGATGCAACTAGTATGGAAGACTTGGAGAACCTCGTCACCAAAAGTCAGGAACACTTGGGTGGCAAGCTCGACTTTGTCCTTCACTCTATTGGCATGTCTGTGAACGTTCGTAAAGGTCGTGAGTATACTGACCTGAAGCACGACTGGATGATGAAGACCTTTGATGTTTCTGCCATCTCTTTCCATAAAATGATGCAGGTACTCTGGCAAAAGGATGCGATGAACGACTGGGGCTCCGTTTTGGCCCTAACCTACATTGCAGCACAGCGAACCTTCCCTGATTACAGCGAAATGGCGGAAAGCAAAGCGCTTTTGGAAAGTTTTGCACGTAGTTTCGGTTATCACTTCGGTACCCGCAACAAGGTGCGTGTGAATACCATCAGCCAATCTCCAACCATGACGACTGCCGGGCAGGGCGTAAAAGGTTTTGGAGAGTTTTTCAACTACGCTGACAAAATGTCTCCACTGGGCAATGCGCCCGCCGAGTCATGTGCTGACTATTGTATACAGTTATTTAGTGACTTGAGTCGCTATGTTACGATGCAGAACCTCTTCCATGATGGAGGGTTCTCTAATATGGGAATGAATCCAGCACTGCTGGAAGGCTAGCCCAAAGGAGGTGTGGGAACAAAACAACCTACACGCTAATTTTGTCCCACACCTCTAATTTAAAGTGCCTTTTTTATGTCTTCCATCGTTGTCTTCCACGCCAGCTCTCGTTCGCACGGCAACACCAGTACCATTGCGAATTACCTAAGTGGCCAACTTTCAGCTACAGCTGTAAATCTAAGCGCCCACGAGATTGCTCCCTTCTCCTACGAAGACAATTATCCTGCTACCGACGATTTCAAGGATATTATTGATCAAACTATTGAAGCCGATCACTGGGTACTGGTCACACCAATCTATTGGTACACCATGAGTGCACAAATGAAGACCTTCCTTGATCGATTCTCGGACCTTATGCGTTACCGCGAAGAATTGCTCCCTGCTCTTACAGGTAAATATCTCTGGACTGTTGCTGTGGGTAGTGACCCGGAGTCCGTTCCTCATTTTTTTACTCCTTTTCGCCTTTCGGCTGAATACCTGGCCATGTATTATGGAGGTGATCTCCATTCCTGGTTGGGCAGAACTCCTGCAATGAAGCCTGAAGTGCAAATACTTCTGGATCGGTTTAGTGAACGTATCTTGGAAAGAGTCGTCAAGTAATTCATTTCCTCTGTGTATATGTGTTAAAATGAGGATAAACAGGGCTTATCACATAGACACAGAGTTTTAGTTCGAAGATTAGGAGCAGCTATTAAAAACCTCTGTGTCTATGTGTTGAAATAAAGACAGAGCCAGCTTACCTCATAGTTAGCTTAGCGCCGTGAAACATTCAACCACCTTCTTCGTATAAAGAAAAATTATAAAGTCATTCCTTCACCCCCAATCGATTTTTGATATGCCACGCGTATTAGTAGTAGACGATGAAGCCGCTATCCGGAGAGCCCTTCGTGACATTCTGGAATTTGAAAAATACGACGTTGTTGAAGCCACCAACGGTACTGAATGCCTTGTGAAGTTAAAACAAGGCAAATTTGATGTCATTGTTTTAGACATAAAGATGCCGCAGATGGATGGCATGGACGCCCTCGACCGTATTGGCATTCTATCTCCGGAAACACCGGTTATTATGATTTCGGGGCATGCTGATATTGATACCGCAGTAGAATCGGTCAGGAAAGGAGCATTTGATTTTATCAGCAAGCCACTAGACCTCAACCGGCTGCTGATCACACTGCGTAACGCCTTGGACAAATCTACTTTGATAGGTGAAAAAAAGGCCCTACAAAAGAAAGTAAACCGCAAAGAAGCTCCCAAGATGATTGGTAAGTCGGAAGGCTTAACCAAAATATTGGCGACCATTGAGAAAGTGGCGCCTACCGAAGCCCGCATACTCATTACAGGTCCCAATGGAACGGGTAAAGAGCTGGTTGCTCGCCAAGTTCACAAGCAGAGCAGCAGAGCCAAAAAGGCTCTTATTGAGGTCAACTGCGCTGCTATTCCCACAGAGTTAATCGAAAGTGAACTATTTGGCCACGAAAAAGGCTCTTTTACCGGTGCTGCCCAGCAAAAGTCAGGAAAATTTGAACAGGCCGACAAAGGCACTCTTTTTCTAGACGAGATAGGAGACATGAGCTTGAGTGCTCAGGCCAAGGTGCTACGAGCCCTTCAGGAAAACCAGATCACCCGTGTTGGAGGAACCAAAGACCTCAATGTAGATGTACGGGTGCTCGCAGCGACCAATAAGGATTTGAGGGTAGAAATTGCTGCAGGTCGTTTTCGGGAAGATCTCTACCATCGGCTTTCTGTTATCCTCATTGAAGTTCCTGCTTTAAATGACCGCCGTGATGATATTCCTTTGCTCATTGACCATTTCAACCGGCAGATTTGCAAAGAATACGGCGTTGTACCCAAAAAGTGGGAAGACAAAGTTATCGCTCAGTTACAAGAACTCAACTGGACCGGTAATATTCGGGAGCTGCGCAATGTTGTTGAGCGTTTATTGATCTTGAGCAATGACAGCGTGACCCTCGCCGATGTTCAACAATTTGTACTTCCCAGTGCAGCAGCGCCTGCAAAGGCTGATAGCCTACAGCAATTATTCCAACAATTCGACACGCTTGAAGACCTTCAGGTTTACATCCAACAGGAATATCAGGAGCATCAACCCGTTTAATCTGCTCTTCGTGATGATTTTGTGATACTTATTGGCGAATTTGCCGATGATTACAAAAAAGAGCTTATGAAAAGGGTTTTGATCATTGAAGATGATCCCCACATTGTTGATCTTATAGAGATTCATCTGAACGACTTAGGCTGTAGCCTGGTTCGAGCGAGTGATGGCCTCCGAGGCCTTGCTGCCGCAGAAGGGAGTACCTTTGACTTGATCATACTAGACCTAATGTTGCCTCATGTTGATGGACTAGAAGTGTGCCGGCGTTTGCGAATGCAGCAGATCAATACTCCCATTTTAATGCTTACCGCGAAATCGGAAGAGATCGATAAGGTACTGGGATTAGAAACCGGGGCAGATGACTACTTGACTAAACCATTCAGTGTCCGGGAGCTTATTGCCAGAGTGAAAGCCATTTTCCGACGTAGCAACTTGGCCCAGCAGAAGCAACAAAAGGAACCACCAAGTATCCTCAATTTTGGCGACTTGGTCATTGATCTGGAAAAACGTAAAGTGACCATTCAGCAAAAAAGAGTAGAGCTTTCGCCTAAAGAGTTTGAATTACTGGCGCTGATGGCTGCACATCCTGGTAAAAGTTATGACCGCCAGCGGTTACTTACCTTGGTATGGGGTTATGATTTTAATGGGTTTGAGCATACCGTCAATTCCCATATCAATCGCCTGCGGCGAAAGATTGAGCCTCAGGCTGATCAACCCCGCTACATCCTTACCACCTGGGGCATAGGTTATCGCTTCAATGAAGAATTGTAAAACATGAACAAAAAGGCCAACGATCATTTTTCTCTTTACTGGAATATTGCCTTCACCCTTCTCCTATTGCTGCTTGGGCTGGGGGCCGGGTACATCTTTGTCACCTCCATCGCAGCACGTACTTACGTACAGGAAATCAATCAACAGCTATACGGTGATGTAGCAAAACATATTGTCAAAGAAACCCAACCGTTAAAGGACGGCCAGCCAGACACCTCTGCCACCCATGACATCATGCATTCTATGATGGTCATCAACCCCAGCTTGGAGGTTTACCTCCTGGATACCGAAGGTGAGATTATTGATTACGTCGTCCCTTATAGCAAGGTAAAACTGGATAGGGTTGATATGGAGCCTATCACAACTTTCCTAACCAGTAAGACTCCCCACCTCATTCTTGGTGATGACCCCAAACAACCTGGTACTGCCAATATTTTTTCTGCCGCCCCCATTTACGAGAACGAGCAACTCCGTGGCTACGCTTACGTTATACTGGCGGGTGAAGCAAGGAACAGTATCACCAGCACTTTGAGTATGCACTATATTCTGTGTCTCGGTGGTCGTTTATTTTATCTTATTCTGGTGGCAGCATTACTCATTGGTTTACTGGCCTTTTGGTGGCTTACACGCAACTTACGACGAATAATCAGTGTCTTAAAGCGGTTTCAAGAAGGCGACTACGAGGCTCGTATTTCCAAGCGAGACCAGGGTAGCCTCGCTATTTTGGGCGATACTTTTAATGAGATGGCCGAAAAGGTAACGGAAAGCATTGAGCAACTAAAATCTGTAGACAGGCTACGGCAGGAGCTTATTGCTAATGTTTCTCACGATTTGCGAACGCCACTGGCGATAATACAGGGCTATATAGAAACACTACAGATGAAGGAGGGGAAAATCACCTCAGAGGAAAGAAAGCAATACCTGGAAACGGTGATGGCCAGTTCCGAAAAACTCTCCCGACTGATTGCTCAACTGTTTGAATATTCAAAATTGGAAGCGCAGCAAATTGTCCCACAAAAAGAACCCTTCCCTATCCAGGAACTTTGCCAGGATATCATATTTAAATACCAGGTACTCGCCCAGGAAAAGAACATTGCCCTTGGCTGGAACGCACCACATGATTTACCGATGGTGTTTGCAGACATTGGCTTGGTAGAGCGCGTACTACAAAACCTGCTAGACAATGCCCTTCGGCATACTCCAGCCGGAGGTGAAGTGAGTATTCAACTGAACAATACCCCAGAAGGAGTTCGTATCATGGTGGCAGATACTGGCCCCGGTATTCCAGAAGCCCAACAAGCTCATATTTTTGAACGTTACCGTCAACTGGAAACGAAAAAAGCTACTGGCAGTGGCCTGGGATTAGCCATTGTGAAAAAGATTCTTGAAATTCATCAAGCTACTATTCATGTACGCAACCGTGAGCAAAATGGTGCTGAATTTTGGTTCCAGTTGCCATTGGCTGTGGGGTAAATTATTGGCGGAGCATTCAGAATGCGCTGCGGTATTTTTGCCTCCCTTTCATTGATTTCACTTGCTTAATTACCAGACTTACTAGGTCAGCGGCACCCTCTAGTGGCTAACCCAACACCTTTTCTCAAAAACCCTTATCTTCGCAAGCCACAAAAAACACCAAGATCATGTTGCGTTCTCTTGTACTTGGCAGTTGCCTATTATTTTCGCTATCGTTGGCAGCTCAACTCCAATTTGAAGGACTTTGGGAAGGAACCATTACCGTTGGAGGAATACAATCCACCAAGGGGTATCCTGTGCAGGTTTACCTGGAACGGCAAGGAAAGACAGTGACCGGCAGGTCTTACGTTTACCTTAGCGAAACCCGCATTATTGAGATGAATCTCTCGGGTCGCCTTTATGACGACCTCTCGGTATACATTGACGAAGTAGAATACGTTAACCGTAATGGTGACAACTACGTTCCTCCCTTTTTACGCAAATACCAACTAATGTGGAATCGCTCTATCAACGGTAGCTCGCTAAATGGCTACTGGCAAGAAATACGGTTAGAAATATTTGATTCCAAACGTGAGCGCGGGCGGATTTTCCTAAAAAAGGTAGTGAATAATAAAGCGTAAGTGTAGGTTGCTGGTTGATTGTTGTTGGTTAGGTGGTTCCTAGAAACATCAAATCACTCAGAGCTCTAGTTTTTAAAAACAAGACCTATTTTGAACGACATAAGGCATTTTAGAGATTTCCCTAAAATGCCTTATGTGATTTTAAAAAGATGTCGTTTATAACAGCCTATTTAGCAGTTCAAGGCGCCACAAACACTCAGGACTTGGCCCGAAATATAGGAGCTCATATCTGAAGCCAGGAATACACAGGCGTCTGCTATCTCTGTTCCTTCACCAAAGCGGCGTAGTGGGATGTTTGACAAGTAAGCATCACGGGTTTTCTCATCCAGTTCATCGGTCATATCCGTGGCGATGAAACCGGGAGCGATGACATTACAACGCACATTACGCGACCCCAACTCTTTGGCAATAGATTTGGAGAAACCAATGATACCTGCTTTAGAAGCGGCATAGTTTGATTGTCCAGCGTTGCCGGTAATCCCTACAATCGAGGATACGTTGATGATAGAGCCAGCACGACTTTTCATCATCGGGCGGACCACCTGCTTGGTAAGGTTAAAGACCGACTTGAGGTTATTGTCCATTACCTGATCCCACTGCTCTTCGTTCATTCGCAAGATGAGGTTGTCACGAGTGATACCAGCATTATTGACCAGTACATCGATCGTACCAAAATCCTCCAGCACCTGCTTAGCCAATTCTTCGGCAGCAGAAAAAGAAGCCGCATCCGACTGGTATGCCTTAACGGTAACGCCGTGCTCTGCTGAAACAGCTTGTGCCAATGCATCTGCTTTTTCTTTAGAAGAATGATAGGTAAAGGCTACCTGGGCGCCCGCTTGGGCAAAACGACTAACAATGCTGGCGCCAATGCCACGTGATCCGCCGGTGATGAGGGCAACTTTATCCTGTAGTAGAGCCATGTTTTTAAATTAGAATGAAGGTAAATAGGAATATTCAGCCGCAAAGGTACAAATGACCGGGGATGAAAGAAGAGAATACCAAGAAAAATCACCGCAGAGGTGCTGTAGTAAAACATCTGCCTATCCCAACAAAGCCCGAGCCGTATAGGTGAGGGCGGGGCCCGGAGGGCGCAAGTACGAGGGATAGCCCGGTGCCGAGGAACGATGGCACGGACCCCAAAATCCCTTAAAAAGGTTTCCTCACAAAGTAGCGTTCCCATCCGGAATAGTTAGTTTTATGTTATTGAGCCATGACATATAAGAATCTCTTTCCAGCACTCATTCTAATTGCTAACAATACTCAACTTCTGCTCCAGTCGTTTAAAAAAAATGAACCCAAAATTTGATTGTTTCTTGGCGGCTGCTTGTGCTGTAGTCATTCCTTTTGTAGCAGGAGGAAGGGTAAAAATATTTGGTAAGGGAATTGAGTATGACACCGAGATATTGCCCTTTTTAAAAGGTGTTTTACAGGCAGCTACCTCAGTGGAATTCAGCCTTCCCATCATCTTGGTAACCATTGGTGGTTATCTTCTATTTGTCATCTATTTATCTAAAAGATTGGCAACTCACCGACGGCAAAAACGGTGGTATAAAATTCACCGCTTACTAAATTATCTTTTATTGATAGCCCCCATGCTGTTGTTGGAGGGAACTCAAACAATAATACCAGCTGATCAACGCTATAGTCAGCGATTTTTACCAATATTGGACGACCTCTATGGCCAGAAGTACTATTTACTATTCAGGCTTGACGAGCTGGAAGGCTATGCCTTTTATTATACAGTGATAGTGAATACGGTTCTCCTTACAATGGTGATTTATTATGCCTTTAAGGAGCCCTCAAATGATATAAACAAGGAGGTGATTTTGGATGATTTTGAGCCAGAGGCACAGTTATCAGCAGACCCTGGCGGGTCTTCCCACCCAGGCCTCGAACGCCGTCGACCACTCCCAAAACCTTGGCAGTAGCCATAGTTCATTTATACACTTGGAGAACCAAGTGCCCAGCAATTTCCAAACTTATTCCTCTGAACTCCCCGAAATTGGGGCTAATTACCTCTGATTGGGATTGAATCCGCAACAAACATACGGATTTGTTTCTAAATAAAAAAATACAAACTTAACGTGTACTTTAATTAAAATGGCATATAAACGCATTGTAGTGCTCTTGTGTGG
This sequence comes from Lewinella sp., assembly GCF_050633125.1. Lineage (NCBI taxonomy): Bacteria > Pseudomonadati > Bacteroidota > Saprospiria > Saprospirales > Lewinellaceae > Lewinella > Lewinella sp. Next base: position 21,232 of record NZ_JBOEFX010000050.1, on the reverse strand, counting down.
TTTGCAGACGTTGCAATGCAAGGCCTCTACGTTCGTAAACGTTCTTATCTTTGCAAGTGTAAAATTCTATTGAAATGCGACCATTGTTTATTCTATTCTTTCTGCTCTTGGCAAGCCTTGGCCTTCTGGGCCAGTCTACCGACTTTTATCAGCACCACACTTTCACCAAAGCTGACACGCTACGGGGTAGTCTACGGCCCGAACGAACTTGCTACGATGTTCACTACTACGGCCTGCAACTCAAAGTGGATACTCGCAAAAAAATGATTCGCGGCGAAGTAGAAATCGCGTTTACAGCAGTGACAGATTTCCAGCGTTTGCAAATCGACTTGTTCGAGAATATGACCATTGATCGTATTTTACTCGGCAAGCAAGAACTCTCTTTTACTCGGGAATACAATGCTGTTTTTGTAGATTTTCCAACGGTGCAGCAAGCAGGGAGTACGGGAAGTTTTACTGTCCACTATTACGGCAAACCCACTATTGCTAGCAATGCTCCCTGGGATGGTGGTTTTGTATGGTCGGAAGATAAGCGTGGCCGCGATTGGATTGCGGTCGCTTGTGAAGGTGACGGCGCCAGCCTTTGGTGGCCCAACAAGGATCACCTTTCGGACGAACCAGACAGCATGCTCATCAGCCTTACGGTGCCTAGTGACCTCATGGCAGTAGCCAATGGTAATCTGCGCGAAGTAGAAGAAGATGATAAATATACCCGTTACGACTGGTTCGTCTCCTACCCTATCGACAACTACAACGTGACCCTCAATATTGGTCATTACACCCATTCTTCTGACGAATACTACGCGGCAGACGGCGACACATTGGCCTTGGATTATTATGTGATCGACTATAACGAAGACAGGGCACAGGAACACTTTCAGCAAGTACACTCGGTGCTGGCCTGCTACGAAAAGTACCTGGACAAATACCCTTTCTGGGAAGATGGTTTTGCTTTAGTAGAGACGCCTTACTTGGGTATGGAACATCAGAGTGCCATTGCTTATGGCAACCAATACATGCGAGGCTACCTGGGAGGCATGATCCCCAGAGATATGAACTGGGACTACATTATTGTACACGAAACCGGTCACGAATATTTTGGCAATAGTATTGGTGTAGCCGACCTGGCAGAGATGTGGGTGCAAGAGTCTTTTACCACCTACCTGGAAGCGGTTTACGTAGAATATACGATGAGCTATGAAGATGCTATTCGCTATCTCGTCAAGCAAAAACTGTACATCTACAACCAGGAACCCATCATTGGCCCCGCAGGTGTGAACTGGGAAGACTGGGGCGGTAGTGACCATTATTTCAAAGGTGCCTGGGTACTGCACACCCTCCGTAATGCTATTGGTGATGACGAAAAATGGTGGGCCATCTTCAAGGGATTCTACCAAAAACATAGCCTCAGCCTCGTGAGTACGCAAGATTTTATTGATTACGTCAACGAGGCGACCGGAGAAGACTGGCAGTCCTTCTTTCAGCAATACCTCCATTATCCGCAGCCGCCTGTTTTGGAATATAAGCTAGCGCAGCAGGGCAAAAAACTGCAAGTAAACTACCGGTGGGCTGCTGATGCGGAGGGGTTCAATATGCCAATCTTGCTGGGGAACCAAGAAAAGATGATTCGGGTTACCCCTAATACCACTAAATGGCAAGAAACCACTCTTTTCAACACCACTGCTGCTGATTTCACCGTAGCGGTAGATCGCTTCTTGGTGAAGACCAAAGAAATAGAGTAATTCAAAAATGATGCAAATAAAACTCCTTAAAGGCGATATTACCAAACTGGAAGTAGACGCCATTGTCAATGCTGCAAATACATCTCTGCTTGGCGGTGGCGGTGTAGATGGCGCTATCCACCGCGCCGGAGGCAAGGCTATCTTAGACGAGTGCATCCAAATCAGAAATCGACAAGGTGGCTGTGATGTAGGAGAGGCTGTGATCACCACTGCTGGAGAACTCCCCGCAAAATTCGTCATCCATACCGTGGGGCCACACTGGAATGAGGGGCAATCAAATGAAAAACAAAAACTAAAGAATTGCTACCTCAACAGCCTCAAGCTAGCAGAGGATAATAAGCTCAAGTCTATCGCTTTTCCTAATATCAGCACCGGCGTTTATCGCTATCCTAAAGCCGCGGCGGCGGCCATTGCTATTGATGCGGTAAGAAACGCTACGCTAGCGTTTGTAGAGACGGTCTACTTTATCTGCTTTGACGAGGAAAACTATCGGTTGTATTTTGAGACTTTGGGGCAAGAGCATTGAACAGTGTCATTGCCCACTATTCTATCTATAATGGAATAACATTTTCATTCTTTCCACAACATAATACGCGGCTGGGCAGACAACCGTGTTTGACGTATGCTGATATCGCCTTGAAGTAAATCCTGGCTTATGCGTGAATGGAAAACCTTTACAATTGGATGGCCGTGCACTATAAACCTGGCATTCATTTGCTTCTCCAAGAAAGGGGCATGGTGAAGCATTTATCGTCCAATTTCCATCTTCGTCTTGCTTTAAATATTTTTCCTTTATTATTCGAGGAGGTTCGTGCAAATGTTTAGCAATCCTGGAAATATCAGTCGTACTTAAAACGGGTTTAGCCACCTTACAGCAGTTTCCGCATTTTAAACAATCTATTTTTTCAAATGCTTCATCGTGCGATTCACGTGCCAACCTATCTACTTTACTTGAGCTTTTAAACTTCAGCGAAGTAATAAAAGAGAAGGTATTCTTTTGGTTTTTGTTGCATTTTCCTCCCAATCTGCGATTATCTTTTCCATCGGTTATTTACATTTTTAGTCAAGCATCACTCCACCTCATACACAACCCCAGCCTTTGCCTCTAAAGTTGCCCCCGGTGCCAGTGTCACCAAGCCTTCGCCGTTATTGAACGCATCAACGTTACAAGTCATCGGCTCCAGCGCTACGGAAGTACCATACGGCGGCGTGAACACTTGGAGGAAGTTAAACTTGTCCTTGCCTGTTTCTTGCCAATAGCGGATAGTGCCTCGGGGGCCACTCAAGTGGGCACTTACTTCCAATGAAGTAGTAGGTACTGCAAAACAATTATCAAGCACGGTTGCACCAATGAGTTTGGGCGTCAAAAAACCTGGGTAATCATAGCGTTTACCTGTAGGAATCATCCGAGCATCTACGCCCACCATCTCTACCTGAGGCAAACGTAGTGTATGCGCCGCAGTGATTTCAGCAAGCTGAAAGTAAGAGTGCCATCCCAAACCGGCAGGGATATCTACATCGCTATCATTACGCAACGAAAGCTTCACCCATAACTGGTTGGGGGCGTGCAGCTCATACGTCAGGCCAAAGGTAAAAGGCCAGGGATAATGAGCGTGATCACCACTGTATTTGCCTTCCAGGCGAATACGTGCATGATCGTCTTCGACTTCTACCTCCATCACCTCCAAGGGGCGTTGCGCCCCAAATCCGTGCAACGCATGCTGGTGGGTCGCATCATTGGTAGGAAACTCATAGGTTTTGCCCTGCCATTCAAAACGACCATCCTTCAGGCGGTTGGGGAAAGGATACAGCACACCGCTTTTATACCAGTTATTAAAATCGAGCTCCTCAGGTGTTTGGCAACCATCTAGTACCTCTTCTCCTTCCATGATCAAGCTCAACAAGGCACCTCCCTTTTCTGGGACAAACTGTATTTTAAGGGGTACAATAGAATGTTCTAAAGTGTACCGTTTAAAGCGACCAAAAGCATCGGTAGATATTTCAAACATGAGACATTATTTTCTAGCCACAGAGGCGCGGAGACACAGAGGTTTTATTTTTAAATCCCCTCTGGAAAAGTCAAATCTACAGTGGCTATTTTTTTAATTGAGAACACCTCTTTGCGAAGTTAAACAAATCAAACAGTTTTCAGCAGGGCCTGCGCAACACCATTGCTCCAACCAAAACCATCCTGCAACGGGTATTCTCCGCCTCCGGCTTCTGCTTCGATGTTTTCCACATCGTACTTTTCCACCATTTTGGTCGTATTTTCATAAACACGGCGGTTATTAACCAACCATTGGTCACGGCCTTTTTGGGCTAGCTCTTGATGCCCGTAGTTGAGTAACCCTCGGTAGGCCATCCATTGGAGTGGTGCCCATCCGTTGGGGGCATCCCACTGCTGTCCGGTATTAATAAGGGTAGAGGTATAGCCACCAGGCCGCAGAAAATCAGCAGCCAGCTTATCAGCCACTCGGATGGCTTGTTGATCACTGGCCATTTGAAAGAACAAAGGATAGACGCCTGCCATACTTAATACAGGTGTAAAACGCCCGGCTTTAAAATCATAGTCACGATAAAAACCATTGGCTTCGTCCCAACAATACTGCTGCACGGCCGCCTTTCGCTTGTTTGCCTTCTCCTGAAACAGGGCGGCTTGTCCTTCATCCAGTTTTTCTTGATAGCCGCGGGCGATACACTGTTCTAAATGGTAGAGTAGTGCATTTAAGTCAACGGGAATAATTTCGGTCGTGTGAATCGTGGATAACGATTTGGTATCCGCAAACCAGCGGCCACTAAAGTCCCAGCCGGATTCGCAGGCGGCCCGGAGGTCCAGGAAGAGTTGGGCTGCATCGCCCCCCTGCTCCTCAGCGGTTTCTACATCTTCGCGGTAACTCTCGGGGCGGGGGGTGGCACTGCGGTCGTAATAGCGATTCAACAGCTGCCCATCAGGCATACGCACCACGTGTTCAAAAGTCGATAAATCAGCACTAACCTTCTCTTCTCCCTGCATCCAAAAACGGTACTCGCGAAGTAACTGTGGCAGGTATTTCACGTAGGTATCCTGCCCCATCTGCTCCGCTAATAACCCCACCATACTCGAAAAGAACGGCGGCTGTGAACGGGTCATAAAATAAGTGCGGTTGCCATTGGGAATAAAACCCACCTGGTCAATTAGGTAAGCAAAATTATTCACCATAGACTCCATCATCTCCAACTCCCCGTCGGCAGCAAGCCCCAACATAGTGAAGTAACTATCCCAATAATAGATTTCTCGAAAACGCCCGCCCGGAACGATGTAAGGGTAAGGCAACGATAGTAGGCTCCCCTCCCCTTTTTCGTCAGGCTGGCGAGTAAGTACAGGCCATAAACTGCGGATATGCTCACTCATAGAACGGCTGGAATCCGCAACAAAGTCAGAACCGTATGCAGGAGGAAGCGAAAAGTGTTCCAATACAAATGCCCGAAGATGAAACTCTTGTTGATTTTTAGCCCCAACGTAGTTAAGTAGAATTTGCTCAGCAGGGTATTTGGGTTCGCAATCCACAAAGGTTTTTCCGTCGGGGAAAACTTGCGCTAACTGAACGGCTTCGAAAAGCTCGCCCCATTGTTCTTCTGGTGATAACATCGTTCGGTCGTTGAATGAACAGGACGGCTAAGATATTCAAAACAAACTAACTACTTCCTTTTTGAACCACCAAAGGCACTTAAGTTTTTTTCATCACATAGCCACATAGATTGGCTTTGCGGGATTTGGATTGTTTAAAGGGAGCCCAATAAATTCATTATATAGACACATAAATTTTGTACTCTGAGAGGTCTAAGGGCTTGATAAAACACGGTACCTAAGCCCCTATTCTATGTGACTATGTGATAAAATGAACTTCCTATGTGTCTATGTGATAAAAACGAAAACCCAACTTTTTTCATCACACAGGTACATAGGTTACCCACCAGAGGCAAACTATCCACGCTCCTGATACAGCGCCAAATGCCGCGCAATGTATTTACCAATAATATCAAACTCCAGGTTGACCTGTGACCCTGGCTTCAACTGATGAAAATTCGTGTGCTCATACGTGTATGGAATGATCGCTACGCTAAATTCATCGTCTGTAGGGTCCACAACGGTAAGGCTCACACCATTTACACAAACAGAGCCCTTGTCTACCAGGAGGTGCTCCGGGGCCGTTTCATAGCGAAAGCGAAAATACCAACTCCCATCTACGTCCTCCACCGAAATACATTCGCCCACTTTATCTACATGGCCTTGCACCATGTGCCCGTCCAGGCGGCCATCCGGGCGCATAGCGCGCTCCAGGTTCACCACCGTCCCTGGCTTCCACTGGCCTAGGCGAGTCCTCTTCATGGTTTCTTCAATCGCCGTTACGGTATGCTTGCCGGGGGCTAGTGCTACGACCGTGAGGCATACGCCATCGTGGGCAATACTCTGGTCAATTTTGAGCTCGTCGCTGATAGCACTAGCGATGGTAAAATGAAAATTGGAGCCCTCTTGCTTGATCTCCTCTACATGGCCTTCGGCCTCGATAATTCCGGTAAACATAGTTGGATATTTAACTCTTTACCAATAACGGAATTAAAAGCCAGATGGTTGTAATGAAGGAACAGTACAAAAACACTAAGACTCATTAGTGTTCCCTTTCCTTTACTGAAACGGGTCCGAAAAACGCTCTTCCTGAATGAAGGTTTCATCCGTAAGCGTCTTAAAAAATGCCACCAGATCAGCCTTCTCTTCTTCCGTAAAGTTGAAACGGCGAGGGCTACCATCTGGATTCCTCAACGCTTCAGAGAGGTTATCATGGTCCTGAATTCCGTTACTGTAATGATCGATCACTTCTTCCAAAGTCGCAAAACGGCCATCGTGCATGTATGGAGCCGTCAGTTCAATATTTCGCAAAAAAGGCACCTTGAAAACACCAAACTGGTTGGGCTGCTGAGATATTCCACCAACCCCCTGATCGGTGTATGCTACGTCCAATCCATTATTGGCAACGTGGATATTGGAAGGCGTACTCATATTCGCAGCGTGACAGCTACCACAGGCATCCACAAAAATGGCCTTTCCTCTGTTTTCTTCAATGGTGAAGTTTGGAAAATCAAGCCCTGGTGTACCCATTGCATTCATCCCTTCATCAAAACGCGTATTCGTAGCCACAAAGGAGTTGACAAACTCCTGAATCGCTTCCAAGATACGGTCTTTCGTAACTGCTTCATCACCATAAGCTTTACGGAATAGTATCCGATAATAATTTTCGTTGGCTAGCTTCACTTCCAGGTCATTGAAATCTGTCCCCATCTCGATATCATCAGAAATCGTCTGTTCACTTTGATTTTGGATAGTACCGGCACGTTCATCCCAGAAAAAACCTATCTGCCCAAAAGAATTGGGACCACTATCATACGAATTGGTAAAATTGGCTACTGCCGCTAAAGGCAGCGAGTTGCGCTTGGTCTTTTGCCCGTTGATCCCGTCACTAAAAGCTTTGTCGTCAGAAAACGCTAATTCCTGATGATGGCAGCTCTCACAAGAAGTCTCTCCCGTTGCAGAAAGTTTATTGTCATAAAACAACACCCTTCCTAAAGTAGCTTTCGCATTATTAATAGAGGGTAGTATCTGGCCGGTATTCAGGATATGAGGTGCTAAATCTACTTGGTAAGCATCCCTATAAGCAGGCAGGTTCAGGTACTGTTGAATTTCCTGTAGCTCCTCTTCAGAATAGTGTTGAACGTCTATCTTCACCTCATCATTTAGACAAGCGGTAAAACCAAAAGCCAGTATTAGCAAACAAAAAGAGCGTAGTGCGGTATTTTTCATTTTAAGAGGTAGTTGAGGTTGTTTAGTAATAACAGGCACCAATTTACCGTAGTATGACAATTCACGGATTTAACAGCATAGACCCTATAGCCCCTAAAAAGGGTTGGGTCGGCATAGCACGTGCTTCTTTTGGGGCCATGCCATCTCCCGTCCCGACTAGAAAAGTCGGGTCGGGATCGGCACCAAGCTATCCGCATCTCCTGCGGAGATGCTACTATCTTTTGTCCTTGGTCGCTCCGCGCCCCGCGCTCCGGCCTGCTGGCCTGCGCACTAATTTTGCGCCAATCGTACCAGTGCGATCTACGGTTGGGACACACCGCCATCAAAATCAAAACCGAAACTTGTGAGAAAATCATAATTCATTAATTTTGCCTCATGGAAAGCACTTTTCTTTTTTACTTCCAGATGGGTTGGCAGCACATTGTCGACTGGGCGGCACTCGACCACATCCTATTTTTGGCTGCTCTTTGTGCGCTCTACACCTTGGCCGATTGGCGGAGGGTTTTGCTATTGGTGACGGCCTTCACCCTTGGTCATTGCCTTACCTTGGTACTAGCGGGTATGGATATTTTACGCCTTCCGGCAGACTGGGTAGAGATGCTCATTCCTGCCACCATTATGCTTACCGCCATCTACAACCTGAGCACATCAGAACGAGCATCATCCAATGTAGATGCTCCCCCTAAGTTTCGTACTCGTCTTGGGTTCGTTTATCTCTTTACGCTAATTTTTGGTTTGATCCACGGACTAGGGTTCTCCAATACCTTCCGTTCCATGCTCTTCCCTGGTGAAGAGCAACAGTTGGTCACACAACTGCTTGGTTTCAACCTTGGTATTGAACTTGGACAGATTTTGATCGTCATCATCATCTTGGGACTTGCTTACTTGTTTATTGAACAATTTAATTTCTCTACTAAAAAATGGAATTGGCTGCTCTCGGGTGGCGCTTTCCTGGTAGCGAGTTACTTGTTCTTTGAGCGCTTACTCACCATGATTTAGCAATAAGCCCCCCCTAAAAACAGCCACAGAGATATTAAGACACACCATTTTTTCCAGTAACAGGAACACAAAAAACACAGAATGACACAGGTTTTTTTCATAGATTTTCATGTCTACTGACTACCCCAGCCAATCTTTTACCAATCCGCAGCTCACCATTTCCAAATATTGAGGAAGCTCATAAATGATCTATAGAATATTGTACTATTACCATTTTCTCTAATCCCTTTGTGCCTTGTGGCCAGCCCTTATACAATGCTCAAATACCTTGCAAATTCCGTACCTTTGCAGCAGGTAAAGGGAGGTTTCACTTTGCATCGGCTTGCGCGGCTACTACCTACTTAGTATTAAGTGTCTTGTTGTTAGCAATCAGAATACTTCAAACCTTACAGATTAATAAAATATTAGTATAGCGTTGAACCTAGGTTTATCAAAGCCCTTACAGCCTATACTAAATACCTAGTACTGTGAGAATGGCTTGATATATACTTGCTATTATCTAGGAATACTAAAAGTAACTCTCACGACATAATATATCCCCAATGAGCCAACAATCTTTCGACAAAATCTGGCAAATGATCGGGCTGCGTTATACTTCGCATCCTTGGCACGGTATTGATACTCACCCCAATTCCCCGGAAACCGTAACTTCCTTTATTGAAGTGATTCCTTCAGACACGGTAAAGTACGAAGTAGACAAAAAGTCGGGCTTTTTGATGATCGACCGGCCACAGAAGTTTTCCAACATCGTTCCTGCTCTCTACGGTTTTATTCCCCAAACCTACTGTAAGGACGAAGTGGCCGCATACTGCATGGAGAAAACAGGCAAAGAAAATATCGTTGGAGATGATGACCCGCTTGATATCTGTGTATTAACCGAGCGGGAGGTGACCCACGGTAACATCATCGTCAACGCCGTCCCTATCGGTGGCTTCCGGATGATCGACGGCGGCGAAGCCGATGATAAAATCATTGCCGTCATGGCCAAGGATGAGGTATACTCTGAATGGCGTGACATTTCTGACCTGCCAGCCACGGTTTTAGATCGCCTCAAGCACTACTTCCTTACCTACAAGCAGCTCCCTGGTGAGGCCCCAAAATGTGAGATCACCGACATCTACGGTGCGGAAGAAGCTCACGAGGTCATTCGACGTAGCAAACTAGATTACGAAAACAAGTATGGTGACTTGGAAAGTGCACTATCGCTCACCCTTTTCGAAGCTTTCAACTTTAGCCAGCGCCAGCAAGGACTGTTGAAAGATTTGTAACCGTAAAGCTATAGGAAAGCAACAGCTTTGTAAAGCTCCTAAGTCTCTTTGTGACCTAGGAGCTTTTTATATACCCTCAAATGAAGGTTAAAGCTAAAACCTTTGCGTAAGACAGTGCCTGAAACTCGGCAGATGCGATTCATCAGGAGAGCAGGACAAGAATGGGCAGCCGCTCTGCCACAGTAGTGTTTGTGCAACACCACCACTGCCGGCATGGCCCCAAAACAAGCAGAAAGTAATTCTAACAGACTACAAAATTGTTTTATACCTACCTCAGACTAATTTTATTACCTTTGGAGTATAACTAATAAGCCCAATCATGCTCGGAAAATTGTTTGCCGCCCTGGGGCGCTTTTTCTCTTCTCTTTTCGGCACTAATAAGTCCGATGGTGCAACCTCTTCTTCTGGAAGTACAGGATCTACAACCGGAAGCACACGGCCATCTACAACGCAACCAACCTTGCCGCCGCCCGTCGTGGGGCAACCACAGGATGCCTCCGAACTACAGCCAGACACCGTTATTATTGTGGCCCACGAGATGGAAGAAGTAGTCATACTTCCCGGAGAACCAGATAAAGATTTTGACGAAAACATCTTCGAGGACAATCCCGCAGGTAATGAACCCGTAGCGCCAGAACCGGAGCCAGAACCAGAACCAACGCCAGAGCCGGAACCAGAGCCTACTCCCACACCAGCACCGCCTACAGGCCGGCAGCCTCGCTACTTGTGGTGCTTGGACAATGGACACGGCAGCAAGACCGCCGGCAAGCGTAGCCCTATTTTTGACGATGGCGAAACGCAATTTTTTGAATACGAATTCAACAGGGATATCGTCAAGAGAATTATTGCCAAGCTGGACGCTGAAGGCATAAAATCTTTCAATGTTGTACCTGAAGTAAATACGGATAACTTTCTGCAAGGCCGCGTAGATCGTGCCAATAGCAAGGCATCTGATTTGCCAAAAATATTTGTTTCCATACACTCCAATGCCGGGCCTGCGCAGAGTAGCAAGCACTGGGCTGCAGATAGCATTAAAGGTATCGAAACCTGGTTTTATCACGGCAGCAAAAAAGGCCAGCGCCTTGCCAGTGTCTTTCAGCGCCATATCGTAGAGGCCACCGGTTTTTCTAATCGCCACCTCAAGTCGCGCCCCGATAGCCAGTTCTACGTTTTACGTAAAACAATGATGACGGCAGTGCTGACCGAGAACGGTTTTTACAACAACAAAAAAGAAGCCCTGGAACTCATGAAAGACAGTGTGCGTCAGCAAATTGCCGATGCCCATGTAGCTGCGATCATTGAGGTCGAGGAAAATGGCATCTAAGCCAAATAAAAAACAGCCGGGGCAGGATTTTCGTACCTGCCCCAACTGCTATTACCCATTGCCCCGCTTTGGGCAATATTGCTCGCATTGTGGACAGAAATACACCGACGGTAAGATCACTATTAAAGAACTGATCGGTGATTTTATTTCCAACACACTCAACCTAGACACCAAAATTTGGCGTACCCTCCTCGCCTTATTCGTACCAGGAAAACTAACCATAGCTTTTTTCAAGGGCCACCAACAGCGGTTCATTCGCCCGTTAAGGCTATTTTTTACTTTTGCACTAATGGCTATTGCGGCTATTAGTTTCTTGGAATCTGCGTTTACCGAAGATTTATTCCTGGATATCGACGATAATTTTAGCTCCGATATCCACTACCGGCAGTTTTTAGAAAAGCTGGATTCCAATACACTGCTACTAAAAACCCAATTCCCTTCAGATGACCACTCTCCACTCGATAGTCTTGAGGTACTGATGAACAAGAATCAGAAAGACTCCTTGGATATTGGCGTGCATATTAATTGGGATGAACCTGATGGAGACTTTATTACCGGTTTTAAAGTTGATAAAAAAGATATCGGAGAATTGTCTATAGATTCTCTCTTCAACTATTACGAAGTAGAGACCTTCTGGGACAGGTTAATTCTGCGTCAAAGTATACGCCTTCAAGAGCAAGGGGAAAAGCTGGGCAACTACATCCTCAACCAGACGGTATGGATGATGCTCTTGATGATGCCCATTTTGGCCCTTTTTCTTAAGCTCTTTTACGTAAGACGCTCCTTTTATTACGTAGAACATCTCATATTTTCTTTTCACACCCATGCCTTTTTGTTCTTGCTACTGGTCATTATAATGTTGCTCGACAATGTAAGCGCACTCGTAAACCAGATGGATGCTATTTGGGTCTTTGGCCTTTTAAGTATGCAGGTTTACTTCTTTATAGCCCTTCGGCGGGTTTACAAGCAGTCTCGATTCAAGACTTTCCTCAAGTTTAGCTTGCTCAATATGCTGTATCTAGCCACTTTCTTTATCGCTTTGCTTATTACTATTCTACTGGCAGCACTGCTTTACTAGTACTCTGCCACCGTAAAAAAGCTGCTATATATAAGTCCCTTTTTTGGGCAGAACCAATTTCCCAATTACCTTTGGCCCCTTCACGATCATACCCCTGCATATCATGACCTACGAAACGGTTATCGGATTAGAAATACACGTTCAGCTTAGTACACAAAGCAAAGCATTTTGTAGCGATAGCATTCAATTTGGGAGTGCTCCCAACACCCAGGTCAGTGCCATCTCCTTGGGCCACCCTGGCACGCTGCCTCGCCTCAACAAGCAGCAACTAGATTATGCGGTTCGGTTGGCATTGGCTCTTGGTAGCAAGATCAATCTCAGGAATACCTTTGATCGGAAAAACTACTTCTATGCCGACCTCCCCAAAGGCTATCAAATCACCCAGGATGCGCAACCCATTTGTGTAGGCGGCGAAATTGAAGTTATTGTTGAAGGTAAACCCAAAAAGATTCGTATTCACCATATCCACATGGAGGAAGATGCAGGTAAATCAATGCACGACAGCGATGATCCGTACAGTTATATTGACTTAAACCGAGCAGGCACCCCCCTACTGGAAATCGTAACAGAACCCGACCTGCGTTCCGCAGCGGAAGTTGATGCGCTGATGACCACCATGCGGCAATTGGTGCGCTATCTCAACATTTCTGACGGAAACATGCAAGAAGGGAGTATGCGTTGCGATTGTAATGTTTCTATCCGTCCTTTGGGAGCTGATTACTATGGTAACCGCTGTGAAGTCAAAAACCTCAACTCCATGCGCTACGCGCGCAAGGCTATCCAATATGAAGTCCAGCGGCAAATAAAGATCGTAGAAGCTGGAGGCACTGTAGCGCAACAAACACTCAATTTTGACCCATCTACTGGCGTCACTACCCCGCTACGCTCTAAGGAGGACGCCCACGATTATCGTTACTTTCCGGAGCCCGACCTGCCTCCCATCGTTTTAACAGAAGAGCAAGTAGCTGCCATCAAAAAAGAAATGCCGGCCCTACCCAAAGAGGTCCGTCAGCAGTTGATTACCGAATATCAGCTTTCCGAATACAACACCGATCTACTGACCGCAGAACCGGAACCTGCTCGCTTTTTTCTGGCTTTAGCCAAAGCCACTACCAGCTACGATGCTGCCGCCAACCTGATGATTAACAAAATTTTGCCTTGGTCAAAAGAGGAAGGGAAACCACTGACTGCCCTACCCCTTTCTTACACCCAGCTAGCGGAATTCATTGCCTTGATTGAAGAAGGGAAAGTTAGTAACTCTATCGCTTATCAGGAATTATTTCCAGCAATGCTTAACGCACCGGAACAATCGGCAGCAAGCTTGGCTCAAGTCAACAACTGGCTCCAATCGGATGATGAAGACGAAATGAACAGTTGGGTAGAAACAGCAATTACCGCTTTTCCTGACAAGGTAAAAGCCTACCAAAGTGGCAAGAAAGGCCTCATTGGCTTTTTTATGGGAGAAGTCATGAAGGTATCCAAAGGTAAAGCAGACCCTAAGAAAGTCAATCAATTGCTGCGAAATCGATTGGGCTAACGGTGCGCCTGGGCGCCTTTGAGTAGAGAAACAAAAACCTTCTCTCCCTGTGCCTCAAAACGCAATAAAATTGCGGCGCATCTCTCTGCTAAGCATTCTCGTCCAAATCTTGTTTAATCTCCAAGAGGAAAGAGCGCAAATTACGCAAGGAAGAAAGCGTATCAGCCTTTTCTTTATCGAATTGTTGCTGGCGAACAATTTCGTGCTTGGCACCATCTAGGGTAAAGCCACGCTCCTTTACCAGGCTGTGGATCAGCGAAAATTGTTCAATGTTTTTCGGTGTAAACCGGCGATCTCCTTTACTGTTTTTGTGTGGGCGCAGAAAATCAAATTCGTTTTCCCAAAATCGGATGAGCGATTTAGAGACCTCGAACATCTCGGCAACTTCGCCGATAGTATAGTAACGCTTATTGAGGGGTAGATCAGGCATAGTGCAAGATAAGTATTGCGCAGAAAATAAAGGGCTGTTACTAATAAAAAAGGGCTTAGCAGTTTTTAACCACTAAGCCCTCCGGGTTAAGATTACATAATCCTAAGCAGGAAAAGGAATCGTCAACTCCTGATCAGGGTGAATCACATCAGGATTCTTCAGGATATCCGTATTGGCATTGAAGATACGCATGTAATCACCTGCCTTACCGTAGTACTGCTTTGAAATTTTACCTAGTGTATCGCCACTTTTCACAGTATGCTTAGCGAAGTGATCAGTTTGAGCAACTTTAATGTCTGCCATCAAATCACTAGGGCTGTCTCCGCCAATCTCTTTGATCTTGTCCCAAAGAAGGTTTTTGTGGTACTGATTTGCAGCAACACCCCCCATCTTCAGACGGCCATCAGTTTCTTCAACAAAGCCATCCTGGATACCTAATTCTTCTCCAAGGTTTAAAACGGAACGATATTTGTCTTGAATAGACATATTTAATTGATTTTTTAGGTAAAAAAATATTTTCTTAATTATTGATTGAGACGGAACCAAGTAATAAAAGTAACAAGGCATCGTTACCTTCTTCGTTCTACTCGTCTCAATGATAATAAAGTTATCTGAAACTTTACAAAACTTCTGACGAAAAATCGCCTACCGGTCACACTTATTAATAATTAGCTAAAACGACAAAATGCCGGTAATTATAAAAATTTGTGCTGTACTTATGTTGATGATGCTGGTTCGGTGCCCCTCCGTAGCCCAGCAAATGAGTTCCCGTTTGGCAAGTTTGTCCTTCAACTGTACAGAAGGGAACACACTCATCAAGAATAAATCCAAGCGACGCATGATCAGTGCCAAGGAAAAGACTTTTCTTTCCTTGGGTCTCGAATACAAACGTGCAACAACCCTGGCTGACCCATCTGCACTAACCATTGAAAAGCAATACCGAATTGGTCTACCTTTATTAGCGGGTTACCGGTTGGGCAATTGCACCCTTGAGGCTGGTGGCTTCTTTGGGGTAAATATGTCCCGGCCACAGGAAAGCTTCTGGTTTGCAAACCCTGAAACCGCTGGTGGTACAATCAACCGCAGCCTTAGCCCGGCCGCTACCCTAATGCTAGCAATTGGTTATAACTTCAACGAATCTGGCAGTTTAAACCTCCGGTACCTACACCTCGATGACCTCCCCGACACTAATATTCTGGGCAATTTCCAACTCGGATGGACCTGGAATTGGTAACCATTTATCCTTCTTTTTGAATGATTTAGCGTTAAAGAAAATTTACCATTAAACTTTTGACGGTCTTTGCGTAAAGCTTGTGCTATTTTTGCAGCATGAATAGTTTATCCCATTTTTTGCGCCGGCTGGGTCGGTACCAAACAATACTACTACTGCTCCTCGTAACATTTGCCTGCTGGCAGTGTGCCAACCCTATTGCACCAACAGGTGGCCCTCGCGACGAACAACCTCCTCGGGTTGATTCTCTACGCTCTACCCCCAACCTTCAAACAAACTTTTATCCAGCCACCATCCAACTCACCTTTGATGAATGGATCAAACTAGAGCAAGCCAATCAGCAGGTCGTTATCTCGCCTCCTTTACAAGGGTACAAAGTGAGCCTCAAAGGAAAAAGTGTTATCGTCGATTTTGGTGACCAGGATACACTCCGCGAGAATGTAACCTACGTTATCCAGTTCGGTGAAGCCGTAAAAGATCTGACAGAAAGCAACCCCGCAGAAAACCTCCGTTTCGTTTTTTCCACGGGGCCTTACATTGACTCTCTCGAAGTTCAGGGGCAAGTCATTGATGCATATACTTCAGAACCCGTTGAAGGCGCGTTGGTAATGCTGTATGATAACTTGGCGGATTCTGTATTCCGTACCGAAAAACCGTTCTACTTCGGACGCACCAATGAGGAGGGGCTATTTCTTATATCCAACCTCAGAGCAGGTAATTACAAACTTACAGCCCTTAAGGATGGTGACGCCAACTACCGCTATAATCAGGCTTCAGAAGCTATTGCTTTCTTCTCGGAACCGATCAATGTTACGACTGATTCTGTCTCTCCAATCAGTTTACGCCTCTTTCAAGAGACCATACCTTTAAAAATAGCCGACGTAGATTCTTCTGTTTGGGGGCGGTTAAAGTTGGTTTTCAATCGAAAACCCTTGCAAGACTTGACTTTACGAAGTGACGTGTCCTACCTTCAAGCGATGGAAGTAGATTCCATGCTGTTTTGGTATCAGACTGACAGCCCTTGGAACTTGTACGCCAACAGCGACACCCTGCTGTCCGATACCATTCGGGTACCTGCGGCATCCGTCGATGCTGCTTCTCGAAAGCTTCCTCCTTTGGCCTTAAAACCTTTGCCTGGTGCAGCCACACAGTCCGTCACCTTAAGTTTTAATCGTCCTGTCCAAAGCATTGACACCGCCTTGGTATTCCTCCGGCAGGATACACTACTAGATAAGATACCGTTTCGCTGGGAAGTAGACACAACCAAACATCGACAGTTTTTGCTGCAAAACAATTGGCAACCGAGAGCCAACTACGAACTTTCGCTATATCCAGGTGCTGTTACTGATTACTGGGGAGTAACCAACACCGATACCCTCTCTAAAAAATGGATTGGTGGTGATCCTAAAAGGCTTGGCAACCTCAGTATTTCTTTTTCAACCAATGATAGTACCGCAACCTATTTCGTCCGATTGCTGATCAAAGGAAAACCTCCTGTTGCCCTTTTTAGCTTGAATGGAGAACGGGCCTACAATCGCCAATTCAAGGCGCTTCCCCCAGGCGAATACGTTGTAGAGGTCATTGAGGATACCAACCAAAACCAGCAATGGGATACAGGTAACTATTCAAATAAACAACAACCAGAACGGATTGTGATCCGCCCACTGGAAGCCTTAAGAGCTAATTGGGACTTAGAAGCAACCGTGGATTTAGCCGACCTTTTCCAGGATTAAAGCATTAACTTTTAAACATTGAGGTATTTTTTCTGAGACTTAGCCCCTTATCTTTGAATCATAAGGACAGACACTCACAAAAAACATACAATCCAATCATCATTTATGATGAGAGGAACTATACAAATAAGCACGGTATTACAGACTACTTTTTGCACCCAGCTTCTTAGCTGGGTGCCTTTTTTTTGCCTACTCTGATCGTGATTATATGATAGCCAACCAAGGTTGCCGAGTAGCCCTTGCCTTCAGCCACCGTTCAATATGAAAGAACGAGTAATAGTACAAAATAGGATCAAAAGGATAATTTGCCACCTCCAACAGCGCATTCGCGGTTAACTCATCTTTAGAAAAGGGTTCCTTACTAATATTGGCAAACAAGCCCAAGTGAAAATTATAGAGTAACGAAAAATCTCCCTTGCCCTTTTTTTTCAACTGTCTTTTGAAATAGTTAATTCGTTGCTTTAATTTCTCATGATTACCTGACTCTACCCACATAATGAGTTCCAACAAATCTACACAGCGGTTCAATGATTCATCTTTAGTCACCTTACTCTTCCGGTAAGCAACGATATAACTTTCTGCCGGTATATACTGACCTTTCAACAAATAGGCGACAGCCAGAACCACATAAATTTTCAACGCCGTACGAAAGGCACCTAATTGATAAATAGCCAAATGCTGTTCGCTCTCACTGGCCAAAGCCCCAATGATTCGATCCCACTGCTTATGCTGATAATTAACCCTGATTCGGGCCCACAAAAAATAGATATAATGGGGAGAATACTGCGGATAACGAGCAATAACACGCCTGGCTTGCAAAGCAATCTTTTCAACGTAATTTATTGATAATAAGCGCCGAGCAGGGCTAGCGGCATGCTTTAAAGCTGTTAAATATCCTAGCGGCAAATTCTCCTTTAAGGACGGTTCCTGCTTGTACACTTCCAGTACTTGTTCTCTATAGCTGGTGGCAGTCGTCTCATCCCCCAATAGTTCTGCACAAATGGTCATGTTCTGCATCCAGGCCATTCTGCTGCTAACATCCATGTACTCCGCATCTAGCCCTTCCAATGTCTTTTTCAACTCCTGAAGAACCTTATGTCTGGCGGGGGTAAAGGAGTTCCAATCTTCTAACTTTTGCTGAATAGCAGACAACTGCTGCTTTTGGTAAAGAACCCTTTGTAAATGAACCAACTCTTCATAATGATCGTTGGCTTCAGGGTCTGAAAAATCAAGTTCCAAGTGTTGAATCTCATGCAGCCGCTCTCTTACTTCATAATGATACAAGGTGAAGCCATAGCGGCTACAAAGGCGTTCCAACTGCCCTAATTTTTTGCTTGCTTCTCCAAAATGCTCCCGTTCTAGCAGCAAGTCTACTTCCTCTAATCCTATCCTAATCCTAGACTTCACACTGCGTTTACTACTATTGGCCACCCAGCTTTTCATAACAAGCTCTTGCAACTGATGCTTCAAGACCTTGAATTGAGTAGCTTTTACACCAAGGCTTTCTCGCGCGGCCAATTCATCATAAACCTCTTGGTTATTGAGCACATCAAAAAGGAGGGTAAGTTGACTACCTGACGAGCCAAAATGGGTTTTAAAATACCGCTTTTCGGCTGGCGTCAATCCCTTTATCAGGTCCCATAAATGTGATGTGGGTGTATTCATTACACGAAAAAGACATTTTCATGCAATTTAAACAATTAACTTTTAAAACAACAATAGCGCACCAACTATACAATACTCAACTACTCGCTAGAAAAAACCTTGCAAAAAACAAGACCAGCAAAATGGCCAATGCCCAGAGTACCCAACGCCAGTTTTGACCTTCGGCAGTAATTTCTGAACCTTCCCACATCTCTGCTTCTTTGAGAACAGAAACAGCATGCTCAAAATCACGTTCTCTAATATGAAGACCTATCCACCCTTGCCCCGTAGGCAACATGGTCTGGGCATTAGAGCTTGTTATAAAACTCGGGATGCCAGCCTGGCGCAAGGAGAGCGCAGCCAATTGGGCTTCCGCATCAAAATAGAAATAGCGGAGAACCATTGTTGGCTCGTCTCCTGGTTCCCAATAATCAAGTATCGTAGTCGTCGACATTATGCTTCTTCGCCTTCCGCCTGAACAGCCGCCGCATTTATTTTAGCGATTTCCAGGTCAATAAAATAGAGGCTCTGAGGGCCATTGCCAATCAACTTTATTTTATCCAGAATAGAACGCATTAATGCTTCTTCTTCGCGTTGCTCATTCACATACCACTGCAAAAAGACGCCCGTGCTATGATCATTTTCTTTATTAGACAGTGCAACCAGCTCATTAATAGAAGCAGTCACCTTTTGTTCATGAGCATAAACTTTTTGGAACAACTCCTGAACAGAACTAAACTCATGAGGCGGCTGCTTAATTTCAGGCGTCAATGCATGACCATCCACCTCTGAGATATAATCAAAAATTTTCAACATGTGCATCCGCTCTTCTGCAGACTGCCGATGCATAAACAAAGCACAGCCTTCCATTCCTTCACGGTCACACCAAGAAGCCATAGATAAATAAAGAAAAGAAGCATAACCTTCTAAAGAAATTTGCTGATTCAAGGCAGCAACCATCGCATTCGAAATCATAAATATATTTTTAACTCAATCTTACGCTAAATCAAGTTCTAAAAGTAAACCCTAAATGGTAATTTATAGTTGTACAGGTGATGAATATATACAAAAAATACCACATCACGGATCGTGACCTCGATCGTATTATCGAAATGGCATGGGAAGACCGCACTCCTTTTGATGCCATCAAGGATCAGTTCGGCTTGAGTGAGGCCGAAGTCATTAAATTGATGCGGCGTGAAATGCACCCTCGCAACTGGCGCAAGTGGCGAGCCAGAGTCCAGGGCAGAAGTACCAAACACCGTCAAAAAAGCACCGATGGTGTAGATCGTTTCAAAGCCAAGGCACAGCGCCATATTTCTTTAAATAAAACCAGCAAGCGAAAGTAGCAATTACAGCTTATTGAGTTTTTTTTACCTTTGCGCTACAACCAAAAAACCACTACTTCACAATGCAACCAACTCTTGTAATTCTTGCAGCCGGAATGGGCAGTCGCTACGGCGGCCTGAAACAAATTGACGGTGTTGGCCCAAACGAAGAGCCCATCATTGAATACTCTATCTACGACGCCATCAGGGCCGGTTTTGGCAAAGTGGTTTTTATTATCCGCCGGGATATAGAGGATGCTTTTAAAGCCAAATTCGCCGGAAAATTTGAAGATAAAATTGCTGTCGATTACGTCTTCCAGGAAAAGGACAGCTTCGTACCTGCTGGTACCAACATCGACTATCGCGAAAAACCCTGGGGTACTGCTCACGCAATGTTGGTGGCCAAAACAGCTGTCAACGAGCCTTTTGCCGTTATCAATGCAGATGACTATTATGGCGTAGATGCTTTCAAAACCATCCATCGTTTCCTTACGCAAGAATGTACCCCTCAGCTCCATGCTATGGTGGGCTACATCCTCCGCAATACCCTTTCTGACCATGGCACCGTCAACCGGGGTGTTGCAACAACGACTCCCGATGGCTACCTTGACGGGATCGAAGAACGCTTGAAAATTGGCCAACGTGGCGACAGTGTTTCTTACCTGGAAGAAGAGCAAGCTCACGAACTCAGTATCGACAGCGTCGTAAGCATGAACTTCTTTGGCTTCCATCCCGCCATTTTTGAGCAATCGGAGAAGATGTTCCATGAATTCGTAGCCGAAACAGCAGGGCAACCTCGCGCAGAATTCTTGATTCCCAAAGTCATCGACACCCTCATTCAAGCAGGTGAAGCAAAAATGAGCGTCCTCACCAGTGATGAACGCTGGTATGGCGTTACCTACCAAGAAGACAAACCCAAAGTTGTGGAAGCCTTCAAAGGGCTATTGGAACGAGGCGTGTACCCGACAAACCTTTGGTAAAAAATCAGATTAGCTAGTTGCTAAACCAGCTAAATTCTTCCAAAAAAAAGAGGGCCCCATCATCTATGGAGCCCTTTTTTTATTTTGGGCCGTGCCATCTCC
>NZ_JBOEFX010000049.1:0-1910 GCF_050633125.1 Lewinella sp. | reverse complement strand
GATAGATGCTATCTAACTTTCCATCATCATAGAACTTTAGCGTTTCAAGTTCGTATGTTCTAGGATCAAAAAATTGATGTTCACCTTCACTTCTCCCATTAACAAAGTTTAATATCGCTATTGGGTTTTCCCTGTTAGGGTAGTACCAAAGCCCATTTTGCACTGGAGGAATATTATTATTTTCAAAGTCCATATAGGCTTTCATTTTAGGGTTGCTTGAAAGCTGCCTCTTATTCTTGATATCTCTTACTACTATTACACCCAATAAGGCAGGAATCACTAATGAAACCACCGTGAGCATTACACTATTATTTAGGGTACTTTTCTTGTTAGAGCTTGATATTGCAATGAAGATTAAAGTTCCCAGAATAAGTATTGATGATGGCAAAATAAAAACAACCCCTACAGCAATACCAAATTCAGCGGGAACAACAATATTCCATGCAGCTATATTAATAGCTAAACCTAACAGTAATACTAAAGACAAAGTTATTTTTAGCGATTTACTTTTCTTCATTTTATTAGACCTTATTTGGGATGAATGTGATTTGAGAACCCGTTGTCTATAGCTCTTACTAGTAGTCTAAATTCGAACAAATCAACATTCGGCCACACAGTTAGATTGTCTAGTCTTATTTGAGATTTATTTTTTGACTTTGTGATCTTTCATAATGTTAGCCTTCTATTAGCCCACCTGTAAATAACTGACTATCAATACAATGTTGTTTATGAATTAATGATGAGAAGCTTTCATTTTGACTATTTACTAGGTAGTGACAATGAACTCATCAATAGGAATTGCGCCCATCTCAAGCCTAGGCGACGTACGTAGCGGAGCGGAGTATGTACGTCCTAGGCAAAGTTCTGCGCATTTTCATTTTTACACTTCAAATCTACGAATTAACCTCTCTGTAGTTTGCTTTTCTCCATCAATCTTCGCAAATAACATATCTGAAACTATTTTGGATATTGGTTCTATAATTTCTGGATTTGCCAACTTATTCTTCACACATCCACTATATATTGCGTTTTTCATTTTAACACTGATTAAAGCAACCAAACTTTGCTCCATTCCTCTTTCAGAGATTTTATAAGAATCCACTAAGCCATATTTTTGAAAATATTTCATTACCCCATAGGTTACACCCTTCAATAAACCATCAACATGGCTTCCTCTCTCGTGAGTGTATCTATCATTTACAAAGGATTTGATTATTGCTTCATCAATTGATAATTCTCTAAAAGCAAACGCTATTTCAAGGTAGAACTCATCTGTCTCTTCTTCAATATAAGTTTGAAAATATGAATTACCATATCCACTCAATTTAATTATTTCAAGCCAGTCATACATCCCGTTTCTATGCTTGTAAATAATATTACAACCTTCACCCTCAATATTATATTTCAGTCTAATCTTTACATTTTTATTAAGATAGGCAAACTCATTTAATTCTTTTTGAAAGTGATAATAATTCCATTTGAGCCTATCTTCCCATATTTCACCATCTAGTTTAGCAATTAATTTTAGCTTATTGCATTTAACTAACAAACTGCTAATAACTCCAGACTGAATCGTTCCTCTTTTGAATTTCTGTATCGACTTTATTTCATTATTCTCTCCAAGTAATACAAATGAAAAATCCTCACTTAAAAAATTTAATACAGGAATATCTAATCCTAGATTGTTCAAGCTGTCCTTATACTCACATGAATGATTAAGAGGTATTTCTTTTTTTATTCCACTAAAAACAAGTTGGACAGAATTTGTATTGAAAAAATCCACTTCTACTTCATTCGCTTCATATTGTGAGATAACACTTGTTAACAGGTTTTTCACCATTTCAATAAATGCTTGATCACTCATTGAACCAATGAACATACCTGGCCTTTTTCTAACAGCCTCTAAAAGT